>JAHIFK010000112.1 GCA_018900975.1 Methanobacteriota archaeon | reverse complement strand
TTTTATAATTTTAAATATTAAATAAAGTACCTTGGTTGATACTCAATAGACTAAAATTAAATCAATATTTATAAAAAATTAGAAATTATTTATAAAACGATATTGGTAGAGCAAGTCAAACCCCTTAACCGATGACCAATGGAAAAGGGTTTCATCAAAGAGATAACAGATGATAACGAAAGGAAGTTCATTACATTGACAGATAAAGGATTTAAATATCTTGAAAAATATAAATTGATATTAGGTTTTATTGAAGAGTTTGAGTTATAATAGTTTTTCCGTAAACATGTTGATGATCGTGGTGAATACATGAACAATACAGTAAATAAAAATGTTGTTTTGCTTATCACAACGATGAGTTCTTTTCTTGCGCCCTTTATGGGTTCATCAGTTTTCATAGGGCTTCCTTCTATCGGGAAGGAATTCTCAATGGATGTGGTCCTGTTAAGCTGGGTATCTACCGCATATCTCCTTGCTGCTGCTATTTTCCTAGTCCCGTTCGGAAAGATAGCAGATATTTATGGCAGGAAAAAGATTTTCCAATACGGTATAGCCATCGATATTATCGCCTCAATTCTTCTGGTTTTCTCGTTCAACGAGATGGAACTTATCGCTCTCCGGGTCATTCAGGGTATTGGCGCAGCTATGATATTCGGAACTGGGGTGGCGATCCTCACCTCAGTATTTCCGCCGGGAGAAAGGGGTAAGGCGCTCGGGATAAATGTCGCCGGGGTTTATCTGGGTCTATCACTTGGACCTGTTGTGGGCGGGTTCCTGACTCATTATTTTGGCTGGAGGAGTATCTTCGCATCATATCTACCCCTTGAGCTGATAATATTAGCCTTAACTCTCTTGAAAATGAATGGGGAATGGGCTGATGCAAAAGGAGAGAAACTGGACATAGTCGGCTCCTCAGTATATGGATTTTCGCTTGCTGCGATGATGTATGGTTTTTCGATCCTGCCTGGTATACAGGGAACTCAGTTGATCCTTGCAAGCGTCCTTGGACTTGCAGCTTTTGTTAAATGGGAAATGAAAGCAAGATTTCCTGTGCTTGATATGAATCTTTTTTTGAAAAATATGGTCCTGACGTTATCTATGCTTGCGGCTCTGATCAATTACAGCGCAACCTTCGCAGTTGCGTTTTTCATGAGCCTCTATCTGCAGAACGTTAAAGGATTTGATCCACAAACAGCCGGATTGATCCTTGTAGCTCAGCCTGTGGTTATGGCAGCATTCTCACCTGTGGCAGGAAAGCTTTCTGATAAGATAGAACCCAGACTGGTTGCCTCGGCAGGGATGGCTTTCACGACAGCAGGGCTTTTACTTCTTGGCTTCTTAAATGTTGGGACTCCGGTAGAATATATTGTGGCAAGTCTTATCATACTCGGTTTCGGGTTTGCCCTGTTCTCATCCCCGAATACGAATGCGGTAATGAGTTCAGTCGAAAAAAGGTTTTATGGTGTTGCTTCTGCGACTCTGGGGACCATGAGGCTGACAGGACAGATGCTCAGCATGGGTATCGCGACCCTGATAGTTGCCGTGTACATGGGGAACGTGCAGATCACTCCCGAATATTATCCGCTTTTCATGAAAAGCGCAAATGCAGCGTTCATGGTTTTTGCGGGGTTTTGTTTTGTCGGGATATTCGCGTCGCTTGCGAGGGGTAACGTAAGATAACTTTTGATTGGTCATCGGTTAAGAGAAAAACCTTACGATAGGACACGGATTACACGGGCGCGCCGAGCAAAGCTCATACTCGCCAGCTGGTGAAAATCCAGCATGAGGAAAGGTTAGCCACCACCTCAGAACTGAACCCCACACCCAGTCTGGTAACAGACTGATGTGAAGCTGGGGGGAAGGGATACCAGGCCACAATGGAAGTGAAGGTTATAAGCCCCGAAATTCTGAAGATCTTGGAAGCCGAAGTTATCTGTGTAACGGAAGGGACTGACAGAAGTACGAGTGACATCAGGGTCACATCTACCACACTCAGAGGTGGGGAATAGATGACAACAAAACTGATGTCTAAGACTCTAAAAGCTATACAAACTATAGCTTTAAAATCTAAGGAAGATCCGAATTGTAAGTTTACGTCATTAATACACCCCTGCTTACAGAGGATTTTCTGAAAGAGTGTTTCAGGGAGCTGAAGAAAAATAAATCTCCCGGTATTGACGGAATAACAGTAAGTGAATATGAGGAACAATTAGATGAGAATATAGCCGATCTGGTAGCAAGGCTTAAAGCAAAACAGTACAAACCAAAACCGGTCAAGCGTGTCTATATCCCAAAGCCAAACGGCGATAAAAGACCACTCGGAATCCCGGCTGTCGAGGACAAGATCGTCCAGATGGCGATAAAGAAGATTCTCGAAGCGATCTTTGAACAGGATTTTATGGATTCGTCCTACGGTTTTCGTCCCAATCTGAGCTGTCATGATGCACTTTCGCAGATAGACAAAATCATCATGAATTGCCCTGTTAACTTTATTGTGGACATGGACATCTCAAAGTTCTTTGACATAGTGAACCACAAAGTGGAGTATTGAGCCCAGTTCTTGCCAATGTATACCTTCACTATGTGCTGGACTTATGGTTTGAGACTGAGGTGATTCCACAGCTAAATGGTTTTGCCCAACTCGTCAGATATGCGGATGACTTCGTTGTCTGTTTTGAAAACGAGAAAGAAGCCAGGATATTTGGAGTTGCGCTAAGGCAGCGAGTGAGTAAGTTCGGACTTACAATATCTGAAGAAAAGAGTAAGATCATTGAGTTTGGACGATGCACATGCCAGAGAGCAAATAAATATGGCTTTAAATGTGAAACCTTTGACTTTCTGGGTTTTACGCACTTCTGTGATAAAACCCGAAGAGGCAAATTCAAGCTTGGGCGGAAGACCTCACATAAGAAGTTCATACAGAAGATGAAAGATATGAATTTATGGTTGAAGCGTATCCGAAATCGTGTTGAACTAAATGAATGGTGGAAATTGCTGGGAATAAAGCTGCTCATACACTACCAATATTATGGAATGAGCGGTAATGTGCGATTGCTACGGAACTTCTACCATCATAACGTGAGACTCGCCTTCAAGTGGATAAACCGTCGCAGCCAGAAGAAAAGCTACAACTGGGATCAGTTTCATAATTTCATTCAGTTTAATCCTCTTCCGAAACCGAAGATATATCATTCACTTTACAACCTGAAAACATAGAGGATGTGCTTCTGAAGAGCCGGATGAGGGAAATCTTACGTCCGGTTCTGTGAGGGGGCTCATAGCAACCTTGGGGTTATTACCTCAACAAAAGGTGGGCTATGGGCTCTACTCGACAGAGCACAGAGAAGTGTAGTTTTTCTCTGTGTCCTCTGTGCTCTCCGTGGTTTTTTCACATACCGGGCGCCGTGCAGTATTGGCGGTCTGCCCTGAAAGCCTGTATCGGGCGCGCCGGTGTATCTGGAAGGGTCGCGCCTGTTTGTTTGCGCAGGGGTGGGCGGTCATCGGACGGAACACGGATTACACGGATCGGACGGATACGCACGGATTTGTGGTTTTGGTTTAAATTTAATATATTATGGTTCACTTTCGCCCCGCTTTCTCAATGCTTTTAACCACGAATGACATCTTAGCTCTGTGAAATAAGCTATGCCAGACTGGAAAAATATCAAGTTAATATATGGTGATAACACACTTGACCATATTGCCAGACATCGGGTAAACTTATCCGAAGTGCATAACGTTTTTGATGGGTTTTTCATTCCGTACAGGATAAATGTAAATGGAGCCTTGAGGTATTTTGTTCTTGGCGAATCATATGGCAGGGTGCTGGTGGTAATCCTGGAACCCTCTGGAACCAACGAAATGCGATTGATAACGGCTTTTGATGCCCTAGATAGCAAGAAGAAGTTATATAGAGGAAAGTCAAGAAGTGAATAAGATGAGAAAATACACAGCCAAAGATGAAGAGGACCTTATAAAACAACTTGAAAGCGATCTGGAACTGGATAAAGAGTTAGAAAAGGAAAAGCTCGTAAAAGGTCATGTGGTCGAGATAAGATATACAGGTAAAGCTCACAAAAAAGCAGGTGCGGCAAGGAAAAAATCGGCTGCATCGCATGCGTGATGCTCTTTTAATTCACGATGCAATTTTATCTTAGGTGATTAAATCCCGGCGCCGTGCAGTATTGGCGGTCTGCCCTGAAAACCCACCGTGGGCGCGCCGGCGGTATCCGGAATGGCTGTGCCTGCGCCTGTTTGTGTGCGGGGGTGGGCGGTCAGGTGACGGAACACGGATTACACGGATCGGACGGATACGCATGGATTATGCTTTTGTTTTTTCCATCTTTTTTGCCCTGCGAACAGCATCTTCAAGTCTTATTTTTTTATTATTGTCCCTGAGTTTAGCAGTTGCGTCTCCTGTCCT
>JAHIFK010000111.1 GCA_018900975.1 Methanobacteriota archaeon | reverse complement strand
TTAATCAATCTCGATGTGTCAATAAGGAAAATTAACCGCAGATGAACGCAGATGAACGCAGATAAATGATGGAACACGGATTGCGCGGAGTACACGTCCACGTATGCCAGCGCACTGGCATACGTGGACGCGTCCTCAAGGGGCGCAACCCTTGACGTATGGCTCTCGCCATAGTGGAGATTCAGGTTCCATCATGGGGGTGTGCAATGATCAGCAATAAAGTCCTTGACGAAGCCGCGCGCCGCATCGTAGAAACATTCCATCCTGAGAAGATCATCCTTTTCGGCTCTCAGGCGCGCGGGACTGCGGATAGCCACAGCGATGTTGATATTCTGGTAATCTCCGCTATAAAAGAAAAGCGCAGGAAATTAATGGTCGATATGAGAAGAGTACTCGATGAACTTGAATACGCATTTGATGTAATAATACTAACCAGAGAGGAGTTTGAGCGCGATAGCAAGATACCTGGCACTATCGGACGATATGCCTCACGGGAGGGTAGGATTCTTTATGACAATTCCTGATAAGGATCACTTAGAAAAAATTTTGAAAAAAAGGGATAAGATAATGGAGAAATTGCGCATCGATCTCCCGATAGAGAAAATCGAAGATTTTTGTAAAAAATGGAAAATACAAGAATTCGCTTTATTCGGGTCGGTTCTGAGGGAAGACTTTCGCCATGACAGTGACATAGACATACTTGTTACCTTCAGCGAGGAGGCAAAACATACTCTATTTGATCTTGTTCATATGGAAAACGAACTCAAAGAGATTTTCGGACGTGAAGTAGATATTGTAAGCCGTAGGGGCATAGAAACAAGCCGGAATTATATTCGAAGAAATGCAATTCTAAATTCGGCGGAGGCGGTATATGCAGCGTGATAATGAATATCTGCTTGATATCCTTGAAGCTGCAAAGCTTGCGATTGAGTATATCGGTGAAAAATCCAGGGAAGAATTTTTTATTGATAGCCAGTGCCAGGATGCAGTTATCAGGCGCCTTGAGATCATAGGCGAAGCGGCGCGCCGGGTTTCAGAAGAAACACGAACCACATACCCTGATTTGCCCTGGAGTGATATGGTAAGCATGAGGAATGTCATGATTCATGAATATGATGATGTCGATCTTGTGATCGTATGGGAAACAGTCAAAAATGATCTTCCGCTTCTTATTCATTCATTGGAAAAGAAAGTATAGGAGAAATATTGAAAACCAATATTGACAGGCTTATTATCAACTCACCCTATGAAGAACCCGCTCATTACTGGAGTTATGACCGTGAAACCCGCTTTTTCACCCTGAAAGAAGGCAGGCGTCCTGCCGGATATGTCATAGCATCTGAAAGTTCTAAGGCGTTCTATGACCTAATTGAAAAAGCGGGTGAGGCATAACATGTACCTCACACCTCTTGAAGAAAAAATCCTCAACGGCGAGCGGGGCGCCACATGTCAGAAAGCCATCGAGATACTCGTCGCCCTCGGAGACATCTATGATGCGGACAGGCTCATCCCAATAAAGAGCACCCAGATAGCAGGCGTTTCGTATAAGACAATAGGCGACGCAGGGCTTGAATGGATATCAGACCTGAAAGGAAAAGTGGCAGTTCCATCCATCCTGAATCCTGCAGGGATGGACCTGGAATGCTGGAAGGAGATGGGAATATCTGAAGAGTTCGCCAAAAAGCAGAAAGATATCATCAAAGCATACAAAGCTCTCGGCGTGAAGATAGAGTGCTCATGCACCCCATACAACATCTACGACGACCTTGCCTCCTTCGGCGACCACGTTGCATGGAGTGAATCATCTGCCATCTCGTATGCGAATTCCGTTATCGGAGCACGCACCAACAGGGAAGGGGGGCCAGGCGCGCTTTCCGCCGCGCTCATAGGAAAGACAGCTAACTATGGCTTCCATCTGGATGAGAACAGGAAACCTGATATATTGATAAAGGTAGATGCAAAACTTCGTGATTCTGATTACGGCGCGCTGGGCTATATCGCAGGTGAGATGGTTGGAGATAAAGTTCCTTTTTTCAGGCTGAAATCAAAACCTTCAAAGGATGAACTCAGATCACTCGGCGCTGCGATGGCAGCATCAGGCGCAGTAGCGCTGTACCACGTTGAAGGTGTAACACCTGAAGCAGACAGATATGAAGCGCCGCGGGATGCCATCACGATCGAGGAAAAACAGATAAAGGATGTTTATAAATCTGGCACTGGAACAGGGTCAGGCGAACCAGACCTGATCGCCTTTGGATGCCCGCACAGCAGCGTGGATGAGCTTGCAAACCTGGCGCGGCTTCTTGAAGGGAAGAAAGTGAAAAAGGAGGTCTGGGTATGCACATCGCGCGCCATAAAGGATAGGAATCCTGAACTCATAGAGCGAATCCAGCGAAGCGGAGCAAAGGTGTTCTGCGATACCTGTATGGTCGTATCCCCGGCGAGTGAGAGGTTCAAATGCATGATGGTGAACTCTGGGAAAGCGCACAAGTACGTGCCGAACCTGTGCGGGATTAAAAGTGTAATGGCGACCACGGAGAAGTGCATAGAAGAGGCGCTGAAGGATTAAAAATAGCGGCAGGTGAATGCGGATAAAAGCAGATTCGCATCAATAAATCCGCGTTCATGCTATTTTATCCCGATCATATCCTTCAACCCGTGCCCGGTCGCAACAGCCACCACAGTTCCTGAGAGCTTCTTTTTAATAATTCCTGCATAAGCCACCGCGCCGCTTGGCTCCACAAATATCCCGTTCGCTGCAAGAATATCACGCGCAGACAGCGCTTCCTTATCGCTCACACGCACTGCTTCGCCGCAGGAATCTCTAATTGCACGTAGAGCTGCGAGGCCGTCTATGGGGTCGCCGCATGCGATAGCCGTAGCCACGGTCTTAGGGTCCTTAACGGGGATTATCTCGCCAAGTTCGTTCTCCCAGGCGTGCACCACAGGGTCACAATTCTCGACCTGCACACCTATTATTCGGGGTACCCTGTCTGTGATCCCCACAAGCGTAAGCTCCCTGAATGCCTCAAAGATACTCCATATAAGCGTGCCGTTGCCAACAGGCACGACCACATGATCTGGCACATGCCAGTACAACTGGTCAGCTATCTCAAAACCTACGGTCTTTGTCCCCTCGCTGCGCCATGGATAGTCGCCTGTCAGGAACGAATCTGTATTGGAGACCACGTAGTCTTCTGCGTTCTTTATCGCAACAGAGTAGTCCCCGGAAACCTCGATCGTTTTTGCGCCGTATGCTTTTATTTGCTTAAGCTTCTCTTTTCCCACGATATCTGGTACGAACACAGTGCACTCAAGCCCTGCGTAGGCTGCATACGCTGCCACTGACGCTCCCATGTTGCCCGTTGAAGCCAGAGCCACCTTTCGTTTACCAAATTCAAGCGCCTTTGTTATCTCAAGCGATGATCCCCTGTCCTTGAAAGAACCCGTGGGGTTTGACGCCTCGTATTTTATGAGAAG
>JAHIFK010000110.1 GCA_018900975.1 Methanobacteriota archaeon | reverse complement strand
CTGCGAACATATCAACGACCATCTCACCTTTCCCAAGCCTGCTCATCCGCTTTCTTTCAGCAAGGTTACCCTGCGAGTACATGATCCGCATAGCATCGAGCTTGAACTGGCACCCGTTCTCTCTGTGGATGGTCTCTGTTATTATACCTGCGATAATTTCCCGCTCAGGCTGCCTCATCTGACCCCTGATGCCCCTGTCAAGAAGCACAGTCCTGCATCCCGGGTACATGGATAATAAGGCTTTTGCGATATCGTATTTCCGTATCTCCAGTTCTTCACGCAGCGTTATGATAATAACATCCCCGAGCAACTGCCATCCGGAAGGCAGGAGTTTTTTCTCATTTTCCGGTATATCAAGAATCGTACTGAGTGTTTTTTTCGGGATGTAGAATTCAGGCTCTTCCTGCTCAATTACATTAAACTCAATCGCTAGATCTGTAACAGGAATTTCGATAAAACCACCCTTCCTGACAAGCTTTCTTGACCCATCGAGCGCGCCGCCTGAAAGAAGTTTCTGCCTTACGGTTTCAGCTTCCTCTTCCCTGACGCGGACAGCCTTCATGAATTTCTGACAATATACATTATATCGCTGAGTATGGAACTTGCTGTCTCAATAGAACCAGCGCCCTTTCCGCTGATCGTTATCTTACCAGCCAGGTCTGTCAGGATGGATGCCACGTTCATCGTACCGCCCACTGCAAGCGGGTGCTTTTTCGGGACAAGTCTTGGCGCCACAGTGAGCGTTCCGTTCCCTGCTTCGCAGATGAGCTTTACAACATAATTATTCCTGCTGGCAAGCTCAAGCGCTTCTGGAGTTATCTTTGTGATGCCTGTAACATCAACGTCGCGATAGGAGGCAGCCTCTCCAAAAACCGAGTTAGCAATTATAACAAGTTTGCATGCTGAATCGACGCCCTCAACGTCATATGTCGGGTCAGTCTCTGCTATCCCCAGTTCCTGCGCCTCTTTCAGCACAAGGTCATACGGCAGCCTCTCTTCAGCCATTCTGGTGAGTATGTAGTTGGTAGTTCCGTTTAGTATGCCCTCTATCCCGATAACGCGGTTCCCTGCCAGTGATTCATGGATTAGATTGAATATCGGGACTGCCCCGCCCACTGTAGCTTCGTATCTGAAAAACACACCGTTATCTTCGGCAGCCTCCTTTAACTGCGAGAAGCATAGCGCCAGGGGGCCCTTATTTGATGTGACAACGTGTTTTCCTGAATTAAAAGCAGCCGACATATTGCTAAAGCCCGGCTCACCGTTCTTTATGTTTGTGGGTGTGGCTTCCACGACGATTTCATGTTCTACATTACCGATGATATCAAGCGCGCTCTCGTTGCCTGTTGCGACAGTGCCTTTTTGTTTTTTCCTCTCAAGAGCGCTCTTAAGGTCTATCCCCCTGACATTTATCTCACTGCCTTTTGAATCCGATATTCCCACAACGCATAGGTCGATCCCCTGCCCGGTAAGCATCTCTTTTTTTGACAGGATGGCTCGCGCTACTCCCTGTCCAACTGCGCCAAAGCCGATTATGGACAATCTTACGGTCTTCATGCAGCCTCCGAGTTAAGCCTTATGGGTTCTATCATGAGAAGGTCTTTTTTGGCAGCGACTTCCCGCAGTATTTCAAGCGCATTTTTTAATTCCTTCTCGCCTTCAGCATTGATAACAAGGTATGCGGATGAGGTCTTCTCTATCGCGGGCATCGAAAGCGACAGGTCAACGACTTCAGCAAACCCGGTTTTATCTATTCTGTCAATTGTGTCCCCAATATCAGAATGGATGATATGACCTATGAGCACAACAGAGACGGAAGACCGCAACCTCTCCTCGCCAACCCTTGCAACCCCGACGCCGCTTTTTTCAAGTCTCTCTATAAGTTCATCAAGAAAGTTCTGGTCAATCTCGAAGGTTATCTGTACAGGTATTGTTCCCCTGGGGGTTTTCTCTTCATGCTGGTGAACCACGCTCATAATATTCCCGTGAAGCTCTGATATCGGCGCAAGAGCAATAACCAGCTGTCCAGGGATATCTTTGAGTTCAAGTGTCATGGAGACGATCATAACCCCTCAGTATGCACAGGTGAGTAATAAGTTTATTTGGTGCCCATGAATTCCCCTGAGAACGAACCAATGCTCTTGAGGTTCACCACCCCTAAAACTATTATAAGAAGCCCACATGCCAGCATGGCTAAACTCTGCATTTTTTCCTTCAGGATCACACCTTCTCCGCTTTTCCATCCCAGCCCGTTAACCGAGATACTGGATGATAGCCCCAGCATTCCTGCGCTCGCACTGGCAAAGTACCAGGGGAGAAAGACGCTTATTATTGAAATAATACCGCCTGCTATTCCCAGATTTTTACCATCAGTTAGAATATTTTTCAACTCCATGGAATTATATGCTTGATTTTATAGTATAAAATTTTTTCGTGACTACACAGTTGGGATTTCATTTTAACTCTATATGGATATTCACGGCTTTTTCGATATCTCTTAAGATCGCATCTGGTATTGTTCCGATTCGCTCCTTGAGCCTCTTTTTATCCACAGTTCTTATTTGATTTGCCTTTACTTTGGAATCGCCTGAAATATTTGCAATCCCTTTCTTCAAAAAAACTTCAAAAGGATACACCTTTCCCACACTTGAAGTAACCGGAAGAACAGTAACAGTATCAGCAAATTCATTGTTAATGTTATTTGAGATCACGACCGCAGGTCTTGTTTTCCCGATCTCCGATCCTTCGATCGGATCAAGTTTGACCCAATACAAATCTCCCCTTCTAATCAATTCCTTCTCCTGATGTTGTATCCCATTCAAGAGAGATTTCTTTGTCTTCTTTTTTTCTTACCTTATATCCTTCAGATAATTCTCTTATAAGATTGGCTTTTTCTTCTCGCTCGATCCGCTCCCTTATAGCTTCGGCTATAAAGCTGGATTTATTCTTCACATTTTTTAACATTTCTGCGATATCAATAGGTAGCGTTATATTTACCCTGACTGTATTCATTATACACCGAAATTGAGTATTAATTATGTGTATATCTGATGTACTTAATAATGATTTCGATTATCTTTTAATCAGTCCTAGAATCCCCGCGTTGACAGCACTTCCTTTTCAGTAAGGCTCCTGATATCTATTCCTTTCATTGCCCCGCCAAGCCCCTTTGATATCCGGGCAAGTTCCAAAGGATTATCGTAATTATTTACAGCCTCAACTATTGCCGATGCCATCTTCTCAGGGTTCTCTGCCTTGAATATACCTGAACCAACAAATACTCCGTCCGCGCCGAGATTCATCATGAGCGCCGCATCTGCAGGTGTTGCTATGCCGCCTGCTGCGAAGTTCACTACAGGTAGTCTCTGGAGTTCTGCGACTTCTTTCACAAGTTCTATGGGCGCATTTATCTTTCTTGCTTCTACTGTCAGTTCACCAGAACTTTTTCCTTTCAATTCTCTTATAGCACCCATGATCGCTCTCATGTGCCGCACTGCTTCTTTCACGTCGCCTGTGCCTGCTTCTCCCTTTGTCCTTATCATCGCCGCGCCTTCATTTATCCTGCGAAGCGCCTCGCCCAGGTCTCTTGCGCCGCATACGAACGGGATAGTGAATTTTGCCTTATCTATATGATACATCTCATCTGCCGGCGTGAGGACTTCTGATTCGTCCACCATGTCAACGCCTAATGCTTCAATGATCTGGGCTTCCACAAAATGACCTATCCTGGCTTTAGCCATGACCGGTATTGTGACTGCAGCCATTATCGCTTCAATAACAGCAGGGTCTGCCATCCTTGCAACACCGCCTGCTTTTCGGATATCTGCAGGCACCTGGTGGAGCGCCATTACTGCTACTGCGCCAGCTCTTTCCGCTATCAGCGCCTCTTCCGGTGTGGTTACGTCCATTATGACCCCGCCCTTTTGCATGCTGGCGAAGCCGCGTTTGATAAGTTCTGTGCCGTGTCTGAGTTTTTCAAGCTGCATAAATGTTATCCTTCATATTATACAAGATATTATACTTTTCCCCTAAGTTCTCTTTACTCCAACCCTGCCCCCGTTCTCGGCAAGAATGAACCCGAGCTTTTTCAGGCAGTCAGCCGCGCGCCCGGCGCCATGAAGCAGCACTTCAGCAATATCAGCCACCTCATCGATGTCAGTGCTGAGGTTAAAAGAATCAAAAACATCGACCACAAGATCGTTATTTCGCGCGATATCCCTGTGTTTAAGGAAGCTTGCGCCGTAATAGTCAACATGGAAGCGCGATGGGTCGCGAATGAATATGGCATTGGTGCCGCCCATCCTGCCAGGTGCGATGACAACATCTGATCGGCTTTCAGTGATGTCCTTTATGTTCTTTATCGAGATAAGCGGTATATCAGCCATGATTATAAGGACAGGCTCATTCAGCGAATGGGAAGACATCTTTTGCAGGTACTCATTAAGGGCTTCGTTAAGACCAGAATTTGCCAGTACAATGTTGGCGCCATCGCAATCAATGATCGAAGTGGACAGTATATCCACTAACTCAAAGCATCCAGAACGCACAAGTGTCCCTGCCACGTCCGAGAGCATAGCCATTGCAAATTCCTCCCGTTCTTTATCAGTAAGGAGCGATGATAGCCTTGATTTTGCATTGCTCTTCTTAAAAGGTATGACTGCTCTCATATCCCACACAAAACATGGTATATCAATAAAAAGGTTTGGAAATATTTCGAGATAGCAGAAATCGGCAAAAAACATATGAACCTTTGAAAAACTAATGGTTTTTACCAAATCCTTTGAATATCCTATATTCTAGGACTGTAAACTAACTTGCGCCTCTGCATCAGAAAACGGGATGTACTGGCTATGTGTTTGGAAAATTAACAACGAACTCACCACGAACCCACGATGACCTGAGTTAGTACGAGTTCGTACCAGTTCGTTGTTGATTTTGAATAAGCCAGAACTTCACATATGAAATTTTTTGGTGGAATATGGCTTTTCTATTGATCCTTTCTGAAGAAATGTAATTTTATCCATAAAACCTATTAACCCTTAAAGCATTAAGAAACGCCGAGGCATGACCATGAAAGAAATACTCGAGATACTTGAAAATAATCCGAGGATCGGACCCAAAGAAATCGCGACCATGACAGGGATCACGGAAGCACAAGTTGCCTCAAAGATTAAGGAGATGGAGAAAAAGGGGATAATCCGAAAATACAAGACCGTGATAGACTGGGAAAAAGCGGGAGAGGAGTACGTTTATGCTATGATAGAGATAAAAGTTGCTCTGCGCTCACGGACAGGGTACGACGCGATCGCCGAACGGATCGCTAAATTCCCGGAAGTCAGGTCAGTAAGACTCATCTCAGGAGGACACGATCTTTCTCTCACTGTGCGCGGGCGGTCGATGAAGGAAGTTGCATTCTTTGTGGCTGAAAAGATCGCCACGCTTGAGCAGGTACAGGGGACGGTAACACATTTTGTGCTGAGGACCTACAAGGAGGACGGAGATGTCTTATTCGAGAAAGAGCGCTCGGAGCGCCTTGCTGTCTCCCCGTGAAGTCAAACCTGAAAAGTTCGTGGCAGAACATGTCAGGCAGGTACCGCCATCAGGTATCCGGAAATTTTTCGACCTTGTTCTTGAGATGGACGGCGTAATCTCACTTGGTGTCGGAGAACCAGATTTCGTTACGCCCTGGCACATCCGGGAGGCTTGCATCTACTCGCTTGAAAAGGGGACGACATCATACACTTCGAATTACGGCCTCCTTGAACTCAGGGAATTAATATCTAAATGCTACAAAAAGGAGCATGCTGTTGAGTATGATCCGAAAAGTGAAGTCCTTGTCACGACAGGCGTGAGCGAAGCGGCAGACCTGGCTTTCAGGGCTGTTATCGACCCTGGTGATGAGGTAATAGTACCTGAACCATGTTATGTTTCTTATAAACCCAGCGTTTCCCTTGCAGGAGGGACGCCTGTTCCTGTTTCGACGTATCAGGATAATGAATTCAGGGTGACAGCCGAGCAGATCCGGAAGAGCATAACCGGGAAGACAAAAGCCCTTGTATTGAGTTACCCGAACAATCCCACAGGCGCGGTCATGAGAAAGAGCGACCTTGAGGAGATAGCCGATGTGGTTATCGAGAACGATCTTGTTGTGATCTCGGACGAAGTGTATGGAAAATTGACCTACGATGGTGCACATACCTGTTTTTCATCGATTGCCGGGATGAGAGAGAGAAGCATCATCCTGAACGGCTTCTCAAAATCACATGCCATGACAGGGCTTCGCCTGGGTTATGCTTTGGGGTGCGAAGCTCTTATCGCAGCCATGACCAAGATCCACCAGTACTCCATGCTCTGCGCACCTGTCACAGCCCAGGTGGGTGGAATAGAGGCTCTCAAGAACGGAGATGGAGAAATGCAAAAGATGACCAGGGAATACGACAGGAGACGGCGCCTTGTGGTGAGCGGTCTTAATAAGATGGGGCTTGATTGTTTTGAGCCAATGGGCGCATTTTATGCATTCCCAAGCGTGAAAAGCACAGGATTGTCTTCAGGGGAATTCGCGGAAAGACTGCTTAAAGAACAGAAAGTGGCGGTTGTGCCGGGCGAGGTGTTCGGGGAATGCGGTGAAGGGTATCTGCGATGCTCTTATGCCACGTCGCGAGAAGAACTGGTCGAGGCGCTTGCTCGCATCGAAGCATTCCTGGATTCGCTCTAGGGAGCAGTTAAACAAAAAGATGATATATTTACACCTCATGTAACGTTGAGATAATATGCGAAAAAAATTACTTTTTGGCCTGACAGCAGCCTTCATTCTCATATCTGTATATCTAGTATTATTTATTGCGCCCATCCCTATTGACCCGGGTCAGGCAGCCGGCGACGCCAACAACTTCAAGATCTTCTATTTTCATCTTCCAATAGCGATATCTGCGTATCTCTCATTTGCCATCGTGTTCGTTGCCAGCATATTATATCTGCGCAGCAAACAGCAAAAATGGGACATAATAGCCCTGTCAGCGGCTGAAATTGGAGTCATGTTTGCAGTATTAACCCTGCTTACCGGCTCGATATGGGGAAAGTCAGCATGGAACGCATACTGGGCATCATGGGATGTAAGGCTGAACACTTCACTCGTCCTGCTACTGATATACTTAGCCTACCTGATGGTGCGCCAGGCGGTTGAAGAGCCTGAGAAAAGAGCCAGGTTATCAGCAGTTATGGGTATCGTAGGATTTATCAGCGTTCCTATAAGCTTTCTTTCCGTGCGTTTCTATGCCAGGTTGCACCCATGCGTGGTTCCGCCCTGCCCGAGCGGCGGCGGTGGAGGAATAGGTTTAGAAGTTTTACCTTTTCTTCTGATAAATTTTGCAGCCTTTTTCCTTCTTGCGGCGTCGCTCATGCTGATGAGGATCGAGAACGAGAAAATGAAGGAAAATATAAACGAATTGAAAAGAGCTAAAAATTTATAAAAAAGTTTATGAGGCTGTGCCGGGTTCAGCCTCGATCTCTGTCTTCCTGACCTCTACCCTTCGCAGAGGATATATTGGCTTAACATCATGATAGATGCTGGCTGAGAGCTTTCCGGTTACGACTTCCTGGACGAACTGCTCAAGGTCCATTTCCTTTGCTCTTGCTGCTATTACGCTATTCATTACTGCGCGTATGGCTTTTACCTGATTGGATCTTGCTCTTTTAATGGTGTAGCATGATGGTTTTACCCGTATCGTGTAGCCATCCTTTGTTGATACCGAAATGTTGGTCTCAATATTTGATGTCGATCTCTTTACGAGTGAGCGCAGGTAATCCTGCGTAAGTTGATGACCTGTGAATTTCGTGTATGCGGAATCGCCGCCTACGCTGTCGACTTTTAAAACTAATTTAATGTTCTGTTTTGAAAGGTCGTTCGTTAATTCCCCAAGTGTCACTTCGATGACCCTTCCGATCAATTTTTCGGGCACGTCTGCCACGGTCTCTCCAATGTTCGCTTTTCCGAACATTTCAGGTGCAACAAGGTTGTACCATTGCTTAGCTTTCCAGCCGTCTGTTTTTGTTACTGCCAAATGATTTCCTCCGAAGATTAATAATATTGTGAATAAGTTTCACAAACGTTCTGCTTAATAAGGCATTCAATACTTAATACTTTTGTATTGCGGGTAGATATTTCATCTTTGAAGCACAAAGAGAAAGCCATGCAAGATAAAACCTCACGTCCCTTTGTCTTTATCAATGCAGCCATGAGCGCAGACGGGAAAATAGCCACCATCGAGCGAAAGCAGACGAGGATATCCGGCAGCCTGGATTTTGACCGCATGGATGAACTGCGTGCTGGTTCTGATGCGATAATGGTTGGCATAGGCACCGTGCTCTCGGACAACCCGAGCCTCACCGTGAAATCAACACAGCGCAGGGACAAGAGGTGCGCCGGGGGGCTTCCAGAGAACCCCGTAAGGATCGTGGTGGACAGCACGGCGCGCACTCCGGTTGACGCTGACATATTTAAGAAGGGCGAAGGAAAAAAGATAATTGCCGTAACGGAAATTGCGCCGCAGGAAAGGCTAAAAAAACTTGCAGAGCGCGCCGAGATAATAACAGCCGGAAAAAAAACAGTGGATCTAGAGAAACTCCTGATAGAATTGAAAGCAAGAGGCATCGACCGCTTGATGGTGGAAGGTGGAGCCACGCTGAACTGGGGTTTGATATCATGCGGGCTTGTTGATGAGTTATATACCTTTATCGGGAACATCATAATCGGAGGCATTAATGCGCCCGCGCTTGTGGATGGAGAAGGATTTAAAAATGATTTTTGCAGGCTTATGCTCCTCTCGTGTGAGAAAATCGAAGACGGGGTACTTCTAAGGTGGAAAGTATCCCGATGATAAAAATCCCTTTATACTGTTACCGCCAATAGAATATAAATAAATGCCAGATAAGAACAACAAATATTTTGCTGCTCATAAAGAAATCACGTCAGTAGCGAGACTGTCCATCTATTCAAATACCTTCCTGTTGTTAATAAAGCTTGCAGCAGGATTCATGATGGGTTCCATATCCGTCCTTTCTGAAGCCCTCCATACAGGCATAGACCTGATGGCTGCGATAATAGCGAATTATTCAGTCCGGAAAGCCGGGAAGCCAGCCGACGATATACACAAGTTCGGTCACGGCAAGTTCGAGAACGTTTCCGGCACTGTCGAAGCGATCCTGATCTTTGTGGCAGCGATCATCATACTTTACAAAGCAGGTGAAAAACTAATTGATCCTGAAAAGATAGAATTGGATTTTATCGGCGCAGGTATCGTTATTATGGGTGTATCTACTGTTGTGAACTTTTATGTGTCAGGAAAGATAATGAAAGTTGCAAAGAGATCTGAATCAATAGCTCTCGAAGCAGATGCGTATCATCTCACCACGGATGTATACACATCAGTCGGCGTTTTTATAGGTCTTATTCTAATATTGATCACAAAAAACCCTATTTTTGACCCCATTATCGCAATAATCGTCGCGCTCATAATCATGAAAGCGTCGTATGACCTGACGAAACGTTCTGTCTCCGGGATCATGGATGTAAAACTTTCTGACAGCGAAGAAGGTATCATCAAATCCATCATTGCTGAACACTATTCTGAATACGCAGAATACCATGATCTCCGCTCAAGGATGTCTGGGGCTGAGAGGTTCGTTGACCTTCACCTTGTTGTTCCTAAAAACCAGCCTGTTGGGGAGGCTCATGATTTCTGCGATCATCTGGAAAAGGACATTAAGGAGAAGATCCCCAACCTTTCAATACTGATACACATAGAACCGTGCGAAGCTGACTGCGAAATATGCAGGAAGCTCGAAGTATGTAAGCTGCCCAACAATAGCTGTGATTAAGAAGGCGATCATGGAAGAAGCGCTCCACAAAAACCTGAAGCTGGCAATAATTCTCACTTCAGTAATATTCTTTTTGGAATTTGCAGGCGGGATACTATCCAACAGCCTTGCCCTGCTTTCCGATTCTGCCCATGTTTTTATGGATGTGGTGGCGCTTTTGCTTTCCTACGGGGCGATAAGGATCTCAGCCCGACCATCAAACAGCAGCATGACATTTGGCTATCACAGGTTTGAGATATTTGCCGCATTAATAAACGGGATAACGATAATCGGTATTGCGTTATTCATCTTTTACGAGGCATACTGGAGGATACTTGACCCGCCTGAGGTTAAAGGAGCTGAAGTTCTTGTCATCGCAACTATCGGTCTTGTAGTCAATACATGGGTG
>JAHIFK010000109.1 GCA_018900975.1 Methanobacteriota archaeon | reverse complement strand
TGAAGCGCAGGTAAAAGGCATCCAGCTTGCGAAAAAACTGAGTGCCGCCATTGACGATACTTCTTCTTTCTGCCAGGGGTTGCTTATCGAAAGAGCGCTCAATAAAAAGTTCAGGACATGCTCGCTTGAAGACATAAGGAACAAAGCTGATGTACTTGTTTACTGGGGCTCAGACCCACAGGACTCGCAGCCCCGGCACCTCTCCCGCTTTTCTGTTTTCCCCCGCGGCGAGTCCCGCCAGCGCGGTTACGAAGAGGACAGGCTCGCAATTGCCATAGACGTGCGAGAATCAAACACAGCAAAGATATGCAAGGGTCATTTCTACAGGATACCATTAAGGGGCGACAGGGAATTCATTCTCGCCCTGATGGATGCGCTTTCCGGGAAAGTGCCGAAGTATGATGCAAAAAGAATTTTGGAGCTTGCAGGCGTCTTGAAAAAAGCAGAGTTCGGAGTGATCTTTGCAGGCATCGGGCTTACATATTCGATAAAGGATGACATCGATATCCTCATTCCACTTGCAGATATGCTTCCCAATTTCCACATCATGCCGATGGTTGGGCATTACAATATGCGCGGGTTCAATGAGGCGCTGTTCAAAGAAACGGGTTTTGTGAACCGTGTGAAGTTCGGGGATAAACCAGTTCATGATAACAAATATGCCATCGTAGAGGCGCTAAAGGCAAAGAGCATAGATGCGCTTCTTGTTGTGGGGTCAGACCCGATTTCAAGCCTTCCCCGTTCTGTGACATCTCACCTTGCGTCGATACCAGTTATCTGCATCGACCCTTGCGTTACTCTTACCTCAACAATTGCTGAAGTGACGATTCCCGCCGCAGCATCCGGAATAGAATCTGGTGGAAGCGCTGTGAGGATGGACGGGAAAGTGATCGAAATCTCAAAGGTCATAGAAAATACCTATCTGAGCGATGTGGAGATCATGACCAGATTGATGGAGGGACTCTGATGGGAATGGATATCGGGAAATTCCTTAAGAGCCCGGAATACGAGATAAAGCTCACGACCTGCAGGGATATTTTCCAGGCAGAAACGCTTGAGAATGACAGGTTTGGGGATGAGTATAAGAAACACTCTGCCGCTGTTTTAATGGGAAAAGATGACTTGAAGAAATTCGGGCTAAAGTCAGGCGACAGGGTCAGGTTGATCAACAGTTACGGGACTGTTGTTGTTGAAGTTCGGGAGACAAAGAGAGAGGAACCGGGAGGGCTTGCGTTCATGGTGAACAGTCCCTGGTCGAATGCGCTTGTTTCTGATGGGACTGGTGGGAAAGGGATACCCGATTTCAAGAACATAACTGCAAGGATCTCTCTAACTAAGGATGAGATCACGACAATAGAAAATTTGATCTTCAAAAAATAATGAAAATAAATACTACAAAATATAATGAAACTAAAAAGTAGTATTTTTATTTTTTAAACTCTGTATATCCGCACTTTCCACATGAAAGACGGTTCTTGTGGTCTCCGAGAAACACTCCGGGACCGCAGCGTGGACACGACTGTCTTATCTTCTTTGCCTTATCCCCGCTCACTTCATAAAACTCATTTATTGCCATCAGGATCACTTCTTTTCAGGTTATTTTGCTGCTTACGGCGCGGATGCTGCAGGTTCTTCTCCTTCTTTAGGTACGGGCACGCCTCGTGCTAAAAGATGCTTGTGAGCCAATTGCTTCAACCGCTCTTCGCTTTCGTATATGCTCGCAATTCCGGTAAGTTCCATCTTCCCGAAGACCGTGTCAAGATGCTCAATGACTATAAGTTCAGGCCTGGAATTTGCCATTGCGGCAAGTTTGTTCTTTACGTCTATTCTTGAGGGAGTTCCCTTATTATTGATCTTTATTGAAACCTCTCTCCTTTTCAACATAGGGTTATTTTTATCTTTGATAATCTGGAGCTCCATTATTTTTCCTCCTTGCATTTCATTCTATCAAGTAATGATTGTATCTCTTTTCTTTTGTTCTCGGTCACTCTGACCAGTACCGCCCCTTCTTCCGGCAACCCATATATAACTACTGATGACAGGGGCGCCATGGCAATAGAGGGAAGGGCTGCCAGGTCCTCTTCCCCCTTTACGAATATCCGTAACGGGATCTCGGACTTCATCGCCTTCGCGACCTCCTGCAGCAGTTCCTCAGTTATCGTTCCGGGGGGGTTTTCCACCGTGATCGTTTTAAAACGAGGGTGTTTTGTGCCGTGCGTCACTTCATTGGATACAGGGTTGCGTTTTGTCCTGTCGTCCACAAAAGATATGTTCGGTACAACTCCTGCGCTCAGAAGGTTGAAAGTTATGATGTCCCCAACCGTGATTATCTTGGCTGGGGCTTTAAGATCCTTTATAATATTCCGTGCGGTTTCAACCCCGTCTCCGGGGTAAAGCTCTCCATGTAGTTTTCGAAGCTCTTCACGCAACTCTTTCGGAAGACAGTATTTTTTCAAACTACCGCACCTTTAAAGCATATTTCCCGGGGGATTTAACCCCGAGCCTTTTTGCTATCATTGATTTTTCAATATCAATTATAACGACATAGCCGCCCCAGTCAGAAGTCAGGGACGTTGAATTGCATTTATCACATACCTGTCCGGTAACCAGCCTGTGGCATTCCTTGCAAACATTCTCAGGCATTACTTTTTCCCCTCTTCAGATTTTTTGGAATGACCTTCTTTTGCATCGTCTTTCTTTTTCTTCTTAGACTTTCCTTCAGTCTCCCCTGCCCCTTCTCTTTGCTGTTCAAGGCGTGCTTCTTCAAGCCAGTCCAGTTTGCCTAGCGCATGCTGGCGCATAGTAAGACCTATCTTACTATCCCTGGGCTCACGCTCATTAAGGCTCACGGCAACTATCCTTGCTCTTACGCGGTCGCCTACTGTAAGTGCACGGCCTGATCCCTTTGTGATGAGCCGTGAGTTCTTCTCGTCGTAGCTCATGAATTCATCTGTAAGCTGGCTAACGTGAACGAGACCGTCCAGAGGGCCGATCCCGACAAATATCCCGAATTCTACAACTTCAAGGACTGTGCCTTCAATGATCTCCTGTATCTCAGGCATAAATGTTACAGCATCAAAAACTGCATCATAGAATACCCCAGCATTTCCTGGCAGTATATGTCCTTCACCCACTTCGATAACATCTGTTATTACCACTATCGCCCCGATAGTCTTATCCACAAGTCCTTCCAGCTTATCCCGCAATGCAAGTTTGACCGCTTCCTCTACAGGCGCACCGAGTAGTTCAGGCGCGATTCTCACCGTATCTGCTAATCTCATTTTTTTATACATTTGGATCCTCTTAATAAAAGATATTATAAACTTAAATGTGTCTTTTCCCGGAGTTGTACAATAGTAACTCCCTTACTACATAATCTTTTCTTTAATTCTATATCACTTGTAAGGACAGCGTCTTCTGTGCTGGTGGCCAATTCCATGATGACGTCATCAGCAAAACCCCCCTTTTCAACTATGGTGCACCTCTCCATAAGGGATAATGCAATTTTTGCAGCTGTTCTGTCCCTGCCCCGTCCATGCATGGATATTTTTTCAAGTTCCCTGACTGATGCCCTCGGAACAACGTATGAATCAAATCCCAATCTTTTCAACTCCATAAAGATATCAATGCCGAATTGTCCCGGGATCATAAGCCCGTTGGTATCAATTATCACTTCTCGTTTCATTTATATTTCTTTCAATATCCCTGAACCTATAAGCCGCCAGCGCGCCCCTACCCTTCGACTGATAGCTACAGCGGAACCTATATCCGCGCATACCGGTCTTTTGAGTTTTACTTCAGCGTCGTTTGTCCGTGCGCTCGTGACTACTCCGATCGTGGTCGCAGTCCCTATGTTGAGCATAAGCGGCTCGTTGGAACGTATTGGTTCGACATTATATTCATCGCTGACTCCAACTACACGGGGAAGCAGTTTTGTTTCCATGATAAAACCATCAATGGTCGGAGGGATAGATCCGGGATGCCCTGCGACCTGACCTACCAGTGAGTCGCTTTTGGTAATGAACGGATCAAGTTTTGTGCCAATCCCGATGAGACCGCCCGGAGCAGCCTCGCCCACTTCAGCTTTACCTGCGAATATATTCGTAATGATGGTCATGATGGGTACCCATTTGACTGTCCCACCCGACTCTACCTTTCTGCCGGGGCGAAGTTCCAGTTCATCGCCTATATGCAGGCGCCCCTGGCTCAATGAGCCGCCAACTACTCCGCCCACCAGCTTATCTGGCGTGGTCCCGGGTTTGTTGACGTCAAATGACCGCGCAACGAACATCAGTGGCGGTTTATCCATATCGTGATGAGTTGTAGGGATATATTTTTCAATAGCTTCTATCACAAGGTCAATATTGGCGTTCTGCTGTGCTGATATCGGAATTATCGGTGCATTCTCTGCCACAGTCCCGCTGACGAACGCTTTTATCTGGTTATAATTCTCTAATACTTTCTCGCGGGAGACTATGTCTATCTTGTTCTGGATGATAACGATATTTTTTATCCCGATGATGTTCAGGGCCATGAGGTGCTCTTTAGTCTGGGGCTGAGGACACTGTTCGTTCGCAGCGATCACAAGAAGCGCCCCGTCCATAAGCGCCGCACCTGACAGCATGGTAGCCATGAGAGTTTCATGACCCGGTGAATCAACAAAAGATATTGCTCGCAGTGCTTCGGATTTCTCCCCGCAAATTTCACAAACTTCCTTGACAGTGTAGCTTTCCGGCTCAGGGCATTTCGGGCATTTCCTGAGCACCACGTCAGCATAACCGAGCCTGATAGAGATGCCTCTTTTTATTTCTTCGCTGTGCCTGTCAGTCCATACGCCGGAAAGTGCCCTGACAAGCGTTGTCTTGCCGTGGTCAACATGTCCTACTATGCCTATATTTACAACCGGTTGCAATGAATCCTCCAATGAAAATAATGTGCTTAGATTGGATTACTGGTATTTAACCGCTTTTACAATGAGCGCCCCGACTGGGATTTGAACCCAGGTCTTAAGATCCGCAATCTCAAAGGATATCCGGACTACCCCATCGGGGCCCGGCTCAAAATTCATTTATGAGCTATTAAAGGTTATTGGACAAATGCTTCTTTTCAAGCTCTATTAATTTAATTTTCATATCCACGCCACATGAGAAGCCTCCGACCCCGTTCCTGGCAACAACCCTGTGGCAGGGGATGATTATCGGCACAGGATTGCGGGAAAGCGCGCCTCCAACAGCCCTTACTGCCCTTGTCCCGATCCTTCGCGCAAGCTCGGAATAAGTTATCGTTGTCCCGTATTCTATTTTTCGTGTCTCTTCAAGCGTCCTCCTCGTGAAATACGATAGGTTCGAAAGGTCAGGCTCACACGAAAACCCGGCCCTTTCCCCCTTGAAATACTCCTCCAGTTCAAAACTTGCTTTCAATGTCCTTTTCAGCGCCGCTTCTGTGGAATCGATGAACCTGATAGATGACAGGCCTGTATTATATCGTATCTTCAGGTAACGATCAAGCGCGGGTGAATAAATAATATCTGTATCTGCCATTCCTTAACGCAGATAACAGGTATGCTGAGGGATTTTATAATCCTTTCGGTAACGCGCAATGAGCCTGGCTGACAAAAGAAAAATCAAATTCTATGGGCAACCGCTCTTCTTTACTCTAGCTTCATTATCTTTGCTGTCCCTGCGTTATGGCTGCATTCCAGACATTAACTACCTTGTGCACATCCGGATCTATCAGTGCCGAACTTCCGTCCCATGAAACGCTCAGCAGTGTCTTTGGCGCATAGTATTTCTCAGACGTTTTTGGCAAAATGCGCCTCACAGTCGGTATTCCTGGTTTGATCGAAATAGCGGCCATTTCACTGCTGATAAGTGCGACGCTTATTGCATCGTCCCTGACCTGCACAGGAATAGCCTCAAGGAGATATCCTGTCATGATCAGATTGCTGTCTTCATACACAAAATCATAGATATCCGGTCTATCTGATTCTTTTATCGCAGCGATCACCTTAAGACGCAGCTTTTTTCCTTCGGCGCTGGCGCTGATATTTACTGTTTCATACTCAGATCTGTAAGGGCTGACCTCATTCCACAGCAGTTCTTCTATCTTCGCTGAAACCTCAGGCTTATCCTGCCAGTGTACTTCATGCACCCATGACGGTTTTTCAGCGGATTGGCCTGCATTAATGATGAGCACAGCGCCCAGGGCCAGTATTGCAGACCCGAATAAAAGTTTTGTCAGTGTATTCATGATTCGAATTCCATTTTTTTACCCGATTTTTTTTCTTCGAAAAAAAAATAAACAAGGGGAGAGGATTACTCTCCGATCGTTATTGTATATTCGAATCCCTGCGTATTCCTGGGCAGTATACTGAGCTTACTATCGCCTGCCGGGACGTTAGCTGTGAAGGTTTCCACGTACTGGACTCCCATCTCATTATATATCCCTTCACTTTCACTCTCCCATGGTGGGTACATTTGACCCATTCCGCCAAGAGATACTCCTCCTTTTATTAAGGTTTTTGTCTTTTTAAGCGATATTGGCTCATTAGCAGGTCCATTGAGGTCCACTGCAAAAGAAGGGGTTTTAGCACTGCTCGATGTGGTGCCCGGGTATCCTATGTAGCCGAGTAAGCCGTTGAGCAGGTTCGAACTGACCTCTATGGTCACAGGAGAGGCATCATCTGTTGTAAACGACTTTACGAAAGGCTCTGACGGCTGTTTCCACACTCCGAATTGCAGATTCACCATGTCGGCCCATTCATCACGGACAGAAAGGTCAGATATTCCAAGGTCGATAGCGCCGTTATAATTTCCTTTGGCATCTTCCGGTACTTTTATGTGGACCTTCACTTCCACTGTCTGGCCTGCAGGTATTGCCTTTGGTGCAATTATTGTTATGGCCTCATCCGTGAATGCGGATTCCATTGTTCCATAGCCACCGTAGTACATGGAATTCTGGTCGCTCATTTTAGGGTCAATGGAAATCGCCTTATCCGCGACGTTCTTAAGTTTGATGCTGTAATCGTATTCTTTCCCTGCTTCAAGCTGATCTGTGATATATGATTTCAGTATCTGGACGTTCGGGGGTGTCCATACATCTATGGAAAGCTGGTATGTATGTACATAATTTGGGATGGGCTGCGGATACGGGGAAGGAATTTCTTCGTCAGTAAATGTCACCTGTGCACTATAGTAACCTGTAGATGCGTCCTTCGGAATAGTTACCTTTACCATGAACTTCTGGCTGCCCCCTGCCGGTATCTCTGCGGTTTCCGGGGTTACTGCCATCCATTCCTTTTCCATCATATACTCGCCATAGGGCTGTATTACGATTTTGGGCTTTACGCTGACTGATTTTTTCTCTTTGTTCTTAATTGTCACAGACATTTCCTTGTTCTCACCCGGTTTAAGTCTTGTATTGCCGTAGCGCGGTGAGATCTCAAGCTTTGTGAAATTTAATTCCTGCATATCCTCTTGCACGGGCATCGGGCTTACCACCATCTCTGCCTGTCCCACGTACTGGGCTGAAACGATACCTGCCCCGGCGAACATGCTTATGACGATCAATGCCGCTGCTATGTAATTAAAGTGTTTTTTCATAGTTTACTCCTCTCTTTTTATATATTTTCATTCCCCATTCGGGAAATTAGCGGTTCAGAATCCTCCTTATGTAATCGCTGAATACCACCACAGCCATAAATTTTGTTTAATCTATTTAAACATATCTCAAGCAATGTTGTTTTTAGCAAAACGAAAAAATGATTTAGATAATTAAAAAAAAATATTTTATTTTCTTCTAACTATCCCCATCTTCATCTTCACATCCTCTACATCCCAGTCTTTGACAAGGCCGCCTTCCACTTCGATACCAGAACCAAGAACAAGAGACCGCGCACGTACTTCACCTGCAATGAAATCCTTTGAGTCTGATACAAGTTCAAGTACCCTTTCATCCTTTATCTCAACGATCGCGTTTATCTCCTCTTCAACAAGAAGATCAAGTTCTTTTCTCATATCCTGAAGCCTGCGTATGACCTCGCGGGCGTAGCCTTCACATTCTATCTCGCGGGTGAGGTCGGTATCCACATACACATCGCCGCCGGAAAATCCTGCCTGGGCAATAGCCTGAGGTATTGTGTCCCTGAAAGTCACCATGTCAGCAGTAAGCGTCCATTCCTTCAGTATGAAACTGCCATTTTCAGCGATCGCTTTCCTGATAGCTTTCCCGTCAGCATTCTTCAATTCAGCAAGTACCCTGCCAGCCTCTTTTTTAAAGGCAGGACCAAGAGCGGCATGAACCGGCAGCGCTTCAACGCCAAGTTCGTTCCATGACTCCCCGGCAGCAAGAAGGACTATCTCTTTTGCATTGGTCTGCTCTTTCAACACGTCTTCAAGGTTCCTGACCGCTGCCCCGACATCTTCATTTTTTGGAGCCACGACTATCTTTTTCACAGGCCATCTCAGCTTCCTCTTTAATTTCTGCCTTGCGTTGGACGAAGCTTCAACGATCTCCCTTATGATGTTCATCTGCGTTTCAAGTTCAGTATCAATGAACTCCTCTTTTGGCGCCGCCCTGTCGCACATGTGAACGCTTTCATGCGCTTCTGGGTCGACATTTCGCACAAGGTTCTGGTACATCTCTTCTGAGATGTGGGGAGCAAAAGGTGCTATGATCTTTGTCAGTGTGACAAGCACCTCGTACAGGGCATAATACACAGCAAGTTTGTCAGGATCATTTGCTTCGCGCCATGTTCGCGGGCGGATGAGCTGGATATACCAGCGCGAGAGGTCTTCGAGTATGAACTCGGATATCGGGCGTGTGGCTTTGTGGAGGTTGTACTCGGACATTGCGGTATCCACCTGTTTTATGAGCGACTGCACGCGCGACAGTATCCATCTGTCCTCAAGCCGCAGCGCCTCAGGCGTCCCTTTTATCCCAAGAGGATCGAATTTATCAAGAACCATATACGGCAGCGGGAACCGGTACACGTTCCACAGGATATTCAGCATCCTGTGCACGTTGCCAACTTCATCCCAGCTGAATTTCAGGTCATCCCATGGTGCATTCTGTGAGAGCACATACAGGCGAAGCGACTCAGCGCCGACCTTTGCTATCACTTCTTCGGGCGACACCACGTTTCCAAGGCTCTTTGACATCTTCTTTCCTTCAGTATCAAGGGTGAAACCGTGCATCAGCACGCTCTTGTACGGCGCCCTCCCGAACGCTATCATGCTTGCGCCAAGCTGCGAATAGAACCAGCCGCGCGTCTGGTCGTGACCTTCTGTGATAAAATCAGCAGGCCACCAATCCTTTAAAGCTTTTTCATCATGCGGGAAGTTCAGCGTCGCCCATGATGCCACAGCCGAGTCAAACCACACGTCAAACACGTCAGGGACCCGGTTCATCTTTGCGCCGCATTTACATGTGATATGGATATTATCTACATTGGGCCTGTGCAGATCTGGAAGTTTTGATACTCCAGCGCGCTTCTCGAGTTCGTGCCTTGTTCCCATTACCTCTGTCTCGCCGCATGACTCGCATACCCATACTGGAATTGGAATACCCCAGTACCTCTGGCGCGATATGCACCAGTCGCGCGACCCTTTGACCCAGTCTGCAAAGCGCGCAGAACCTGCCCATTCCGGATACCATTTGACTTTTGCTATCTCTGTGAGCATCTGTTCCTTGATATCGGTAATACGCAGGAACCACTGCTCAGTGGCAAGATAGATTATGGATGTCTTGCATCTCCAGCAGTGACCGTACCTGTGTGATATCTTGCCGCTTGCAAGGAGAAAGCCGTTCTCGGTAAGGTCATCGAGCACAACTTTGTTTGCTTCTCTCACATGCATGCCCCTGTACTCTCCAGCTTCATCGGTGTACCTGCCGTCAGGACCTACGGGGCAGAAAATGGGGAGTTTGTTCTTCATACCGAGTTCAAAGTCGTCTATACCATGACCTGGAGCGATGTGGACGCATCCTGTGTTCTCTGCTGTAACGAAATCTGCCAGGTAAACATTATGGGCGAACTCCTTTTGAGCAGGCACTTTTTCGCCAAGCGGAGATTCGTATTCTATTTGCAGGTCTTCCCCGAGCATTGTTTCAAGAACCTCGTGCTCTTTGTACCTGCCCTGTTTGAGCACATTAGCCATAAGCTGCTCTGCCATTATCAGTATCTCTTCTTTTCCATCCCTGGCCACCCTGACTTTTACATACTCAAAGGATGGATGCACTGCGACTGCTATGTTGGCAGGTATTGTCCAGGGCGTTGTTGTCCAGATGACGATGTATGTATTTTCTTCGCCTTTTACCGGGAATTTTATATAAACGGAAGGGTCGGTTTCATCAGCATATTCCACTTCGGAATCCGCTATGGCCGTCTCGCAGCGCGGGCACCAGTTCACGACCCGCAGACCCTTTTCAAGAAGCCTCTTTTCATGTGCCTGTTTAAGCGTCCACCATGCAGCCTCTATGTACTCATCGCGAAGGGTCATGTACGGCTCTTTCCAGTTGAGCCATACGCCAAGGTTCCTGAACTGCACTGTCATCTCATCACGATGCGACAGAGCGAACTCCTTGCATTTAGCTACGAAATTACCCACACCATAAGTCTCGATATCCTTCTTGGACTTAAATCCCAGCACCCCTTCCACCTTTACCTCGATAGGAAGACCGTGCATATCCCATCCCGCGCGTTCAAGTATGTTATACCCGCCCATGGAGCGGTAGCGCAGTATGGAATCCTTGATTATCTTGTTCCATGCTGTCCCAAGGTGGATCCTTCCTGTGGTATACGGGGGGCCGTCCACAAAAAAGAACTTCTTCCCGTTCTTCCTTAGTTCCCTGACGCGGGAATAAGCATCTATTTCGTCCCAGAACTTTTGAATCTTCTGCTCTACTACTTTTGCATCGTACTGCGAAGCCTCTTTTAGCATAAAAATGATCTCCAGAGAATGGAGGTTAGTAATGCGATAATGCAATTAAACCTTATGGTTTGAAAAGTTATATTCGATTTTTTAGATATAACCTGCTATAAAAATGAAATAAAATTAACTGTAAAACAAAAATAATACAAAAGTTCCGGGATTACCGGAACTGTCGAGTTTTAAATTATCTCTAAATACCAGAGAAGACCCGCTAATATCAAGACAATTAAGACGATCCAGATATACATGCTGCTGCTCTTTTCTTCATTCTTCACCTCTGTCTTCGGAGGTGAGACCTTTGTGACAGTTTTCGTCTTTGGAGCTTCAACCCTGGGTTTTGGCGCCTCTACCTTTGGTCTTATTGCCGGCTCAGGTATTGATCCTGGCTCTTCAACATGTGTTTCAACAGATGTCTTAACATGCTCCTCTCTTATCCTCTGCGTTTCTTCTCCAGAGAGGAATGGGCTCTCAACACCGGTCAGCACAGCCATTACACGTACCATGCCAGTAAGGTTATTATCCACTTTGGCGCCCCAGATGATCCTCTTTGTGTTGGGGACTTTATCCATTATCAGTTCGCCTGCAACAGCGACTTCTTCCAGTGTCAGGTCTTCGCCGCCAACTATGTGGACAAGTACGCCGTAGCTTGCCGAGATGTCCCTGACATCAAGAAGCGGTGTGCTTAGAGCCTGTGCTACTGCTTTTTCGACCCTGTCCTCGCCGTCACCTTCTCCTATGCCAATGGACGACACGCCGCCGCGTTCCATTACAGCGCGAAGGTCAGCATAGTCAAGGTTGACAAGGCTTGGCTGAGTAATCGTGTCAGTAAGGTTCTTTACGAATGCTCCAACAAGCGCATTGGCTACGTTCAGTGCTTCCTTCAATGGAAGATTGCCTGCTACCTCTCTTAATTTTGAGTTATCGATAATAACTACAGAGTCGCATGACTGGGCAAGCTGGGATATCGCTGTCCTTGACTTCTCCCTTCGTGACATTTCGATCGTGAACGGAATGGTAACGCATCCAACTGTAAGAGCGCCCATCTCCCGCGTGATCTCAGCGACTACAGGCATAGCGCCTGTTCCAGTTCCTCCGCCTAAGCCTGCGACCAGGAATACAAGATTGGCCCCATCAAGCTCTGCTTTTATCTCATCATAGTTCTCACGGGTCGCCTGCGCCCCCATTTCCGGGAAACCGCCGCATCCATGCCCGCGGCATATCTTTTCTCCTAGCAGGATCAGTTTATCTGCTTTCTGGATATAAAGGTGATTAACATCAGTATTTGCGGCGATAATTCTTCCGCCCGCCATACCCTTTTCTGCGATCCATGTCGTAATATTACAACCAGCACCACCAAGCCCGACTACAGCAACAGATGGTTTTGCTGTTTTTGCAAATTCTTTTATGTCTGTGACCATTTAATAGCCTCCTTGACGACTATAACTGTGTATTTAAATAGCGTTTTAACTATATAAGTGTTATCGAGGGCAATAATTTACATTCCAAATTTTTTCATGATTTTTTGCATATTAAACCTTCCTCCCTTCATACCTTTAATGGTTTTTTGCATCATTTTATGGTATTTCAGAAGTTCTCGGACCTCATCATATTTTGTGCCTGAACCGCGCGCTATCCGTGAAATTCTTGAGCTGTTGATCTGTTTCGGGTCTTCCAGTTCCCCCTCGTTCATGGAATCCATGATGAATTTATACTTTTTTAGTTTATCCTGGGTCACGCTGTACATCTCATCAGAAACGTTCATTCCAAGTTTACCCATCGGAAGCATCTGCATTACCTGCTTAAGGGGTCCCATCTTGTTCATGGCCTCCATCTGCTTGTACATATCCTTGAGTGTGAACTTGCCGCTGAGCATCGCTTCCATGTCAAGATCGTCGCCAGTGAGCGTCTCTTCTGCTTTCTCAAGCAGGGATTTGATATCGCCCATGCCAAGCAATCGGGAGATGAACCTGTCTGCTTCGAATTTCTCAAGGTCGTCAGGGGTTTCGCCAGTACCAATAAATGCTATCGATGTATCTGTATCCGAAACTGCAGAAAGCGCGCCCCCTCCTTTGGCTGTCCCGTCAAGTTTTGTAATAACTACGCCTGTTATCCCGATCGAGGCGTTAAAAGCTCTTGCCTGCTCACTTGCAAGCTGTCCCATCGCAGCGTCAAGAACGAGCAGTTTTTGCTGTGGATGAGCAATGCTGTGTATATCTTCCATCTCTTTGATGAGGTCTTTCTCAAGGGCATGCCGCCCAGCGGTATCGATTATCTTTACATCGAATTTTTCTATAGCTTTGAGCCCGCGTTGTGTGATGGCTGGAGCATCTTTTACGTCTTTTTCGCCGTAGAAAAATATTCCTATCCGCTCGCAGTGGGTCTTCAGCTGTTCGTATGCGCCAGGCCTGAATGTATCAGCGCAGATGACAGCAGCTTTGAGGCCTTTTCTTTGGAAATAGCGGGCCAGCTTTGCTGTCGTAGTGGTCTTTCCGCTTCCCTGAAGCCCAACCATCATGATGGTCTGGGAAGTAAGACCAATGTTAGAAGATTTTCCGAGGATGTTTATGAGTTCCTGATATACGATACGAACGACATGCTCCCTGGGGTTCATGCCTCTGGGAGGTTCTTCCTTGAGCGATCGCTGCTTTATCTTCTGGGATAAGGTCATAACCAGTTTGACATTCACATCTGCCTGCAAGAGGGCGCGCTGGATGTCCTTAACAACCTCGTCCACTATCCTTTCATCTATCCTGCCTGCGCCAACGAGTTTCTTTAGCGCATCCTGAAGTGAACCGCCCAGTTTATCAAGTACCATAGGGTCTGCCCTGTCCTGAGCTAATTAATGATTCTGCTGTTAATTAAAGTTTGTGGAAAATGTTCAGTCCTATATCTATAGCATCATGAACCCGTTGTTTTAGCCGTCAAAAAACTGCTTTTTCCTAAATAATTTCTTTTGGATTTTCCGTGCTTTCTGTTGTCGATCTTCATTCGAATAAGATAAAACCCATTAAATAGTTTAAAACCACAGAGAGCACAGAGAATATGGAATTGAATGAAATATCTGATGGGATGAAAATTGATTTGGGATATTCATGAGGCGCAACTACTCTCCTACCTTAAGCTTAATGTCCTGCGACCTCCTGGAGTTCATCTCTGAACTTGTAAAATATAAATCACCTCAATGTTGC
>JAHIFK010000108.1 GCA_018900975.1 Methanobacteriota archaeon | reverse complement strand
TTCAGCGCCTTCTGAAAAACGAAAAAAGCAATAGAACCGGATTTCACGGACGAAACGGATTCGCGCTTCATCATGGCAACGTATCTGCGTTTATCTGCGTTCATCTGCGGTTAATAAATTCCTAACTTTGAAAAATGGAAGAGAATGAATTAATAAAAACCGGACTGAACAACGTCTTCACTTATGTTGCCCCGGATGGTTCAAAAAGACTGGTCACAAAAGCTCTTGTTCCCGGGAGACAGGGTGGAAAGACCATAAAGATCGGGAGCAATGAATACCGCATCTGGGATCCGTACCACAGCAAGCTTGCCGCTCTTCTTATTAAAGGCGCATCCATACCTTTGAAAAAGGATTCCTCGGTGCTGTATCTTGGCGCTGCCAACGGGACAACGGTAAGCCATGTCTCGGATATAGTCTCTGATGGGTTGGTCTTTGCTGTAGAATTCTCACCCCGCGCGATGAAAGACCTTATCCGCACCAGTACGCCCAGGATGAACCTCATACCTATACTTGCGGATGCCAGGGATCCTGGATCATATACGAACATGGTCACTGAAGTAGACTTTATCTATCAGGATGTTGCACAGCGTGAGCAGGCAGAGATAGCGATCAGGAATACTGAGGTGTTTCTAAAGAAGGGGGGTTATCTTGTTTTAATTATAAAATCAAGGAGCATTGATTCTGCAAAAAATGCGGGTGAGGTTAGTTGTAACGAAGTTGGAAAGTTGAGAGAGCTTTTCAAATTAGACGAAATTATAGATTTAGAGCCATTTCATTCAGACCATGCAGCTGTAATAGCGCAAAAACGAACCTGATTAACTTGAATTTGTTATGACTGATGATCTCTTAATAAACTTTGTTTATATTCAACTTTTCATGTTTTTCAAATTCACCCATCGGATCATCATCTAATTCAAGTGTTTTCCCATTATAGAATCTCATGAAGAATGCATCAAACTCAGGTTCTGAACTTATGCGCTCTGCGAGTTCATCTGATAAGTCAAATCGCTCCTTTGCATTCATTCTTCGCAGTTCAGTCATTTTTATTATTGATATTTTATGACCTTAACTTACGATGCCATTTTAAAAAATCTATTATAACCTTCAAATCAAGAGGATTGCCAGTTCTTCGATAACCGTCGATACTTATTTGAAGTGCATCATTGTCAGGATATAATTTCTCCGCTTCCTCCATCAAATTCTCAACATCAGAGTACTTTGTCTTTGAGGATATTTCTGCATATCTTAACATCATCGATCAATTCCTTAATAATATCTTTAGCTTCTTCTATCTCATATACCTTTTTATCTCTGGTATAAATGAGTAAATCTCTAATTCCATGAACATGTACAATTGTCTTCCATATGGATATTCTTTCTGTTTCATCATGCACATAGGTATTTTGATCTATAACTTCAAATTTAAAACGCTCAAATCTCCATCTACGCCCAATTTGGAGTTTCCCTAAATAAGCCAAATAAGCTTCAATCAAATGATCAAAGGATAATAGCAAACATTCAGAGGCTAATGCGATATCTACGCGACGATTGCTCTGGATTAGCTCAATTGCTTTATCAAAAAATTCATCACTTAATTCAATGTGTTTTTTTCTATCAACCATGAGAACATTCAAAAAAAAGAAAAGATTGAAGGGATTTCTCCCTTCATTTGATTTTATTTATTTTCTCTGTCTAAGGACGAGGAAGGCTACTGCGAGTAATCCTGCGATTGCAAAGACTGCTTCAAAGCCTGGCTCGGTCTTAGGTGTGGTTGGTACCGCTGTTGCTGTAGTGGTTGTTACTGCTGCACCTTCGCCTACGGTCGTTGCCACTGGTGTTGTGACATTCGATGTCTTAGCTGGTGTTGTTGCGACCACTGTTCCGCTTGGTGTTCCAGTGGTTGTACCATCGCCGATTATTTCGTACTCAACCATCGGGTAATATCTCAGATTGGATGTATCGTCAGCAACCTTGAGTTTTATCTCTCCCAATACACTCACAGTGGTGTCAGAAGATAGACTTATGGTAGATTCTGAGTTCTTCAACGTAAGCGGGTTCTGGTTCGAAACTTTCGTATTTCCAAATACATCGCCGCTCTTGACCTCTGTGCATGTGTTACTCATCAACCATGTATATCTTAGCTGCACCATGTCAGTTGTCGCGCCTGCGAACACGCTGTCCACATAGGTTACGAATACCGGGACATCGTTTTCACCACATACGCTCGCTTCGACATATGTGTAGATGGGCTTTGACTGATCTGTACCTGCAGTGACGACCTTGTCGTCTTTCTTGACTCCGTCCTTGCTCAGGGTGAGCCAGACCTGTCTCGGGCTTGCCTTTGCATCAATGGAGTTGGCAGTGAGAGTATAGCCTGCGCCTACTTCCCATGATTCCCCTACAGTAAGGGTCTTCTTTTCTGAAGCTGCCGCGCCATGTTCAACCAGGAGCTTGGAGAGCTTGTAAGGCTTATTTTTGACTGCTATATATTTTTCAGCCATCCATCCGACAATTGTGTAATTGCCTGCCTTAGTTGCCATGCTACCGTCAGCGAACTGTTCAAGTCCTTTATCGATCGCAGATTGAGGAACACCCGAATATTGCTTTGATACGACCTTAAGTTGCTTAGCTTCGCCGTCTGTGGTATAAACCAAATCATTCTTATCAATCAATCTGGAACTTGTGGTATTTTCAGTGATTGTCAGGTTTTCCAGTCCTAAGTTGTCTTTTAGATCATAGAAGAACCCGGCGAAAGACGATTTATTCCAAGTGGTAGTAGTAATACTAGTACCAGTTCCAGATGCAACTTTTCCACGGACTTCGTAAATGCCTGGCGTTGTTTTCAAAACTATCGGATAATATCTCAGATCGGTCGAATCAGCTACTTTGAGTTTTATGTCTCCCATTACGCTCACAGACGTATCCTGTGACAGGGTCACAGTAGATTCTGAGTTCTTCAATGTAAGTGGGTTCTGGTTCGAAACTTTCATATTTCCAAATACATCGCCGCTCTTGACCTCTGTGCATGTTGCGCTCATCAACCATGTGTATCTGAGCTGCACCATATCAGTTGTCGCGCCTGCGAACACGCTGTCCACATAGGTTATGAATACCGGGACATCGTTTTCACCGCATACATTCGCTTCGACATATGTGTAGATTGGTTTAGACTCATTGGTGCCTGCAGTAACGACCTTGTCGTCTTTCTTAACTCCATCCTTGCTCAGGGTGAGCCAGACCTGTCTCGGGCTTGCCTTTGCATCTATGGAGTTGGCAGTAAGAGTATAGCCTGAGCCTACTTCCCATGATTCCCCTACAGTAAGGGTCTTCTTTTCTGAAGCTGCCGCGCCATGTTCAACCAGGAGCTTGGCGAGCTTGTAAGGCTTATTTTTGACTGCTATATATTTCTCAGCCATCCATCCGACAATTGTGTAATTACCTGCCTTAGTTGCCATGCTACCGTCAGCGAACTGTTCAAGTCCACGATTGATCGCATCTTGAGGATTGCCAGAATATTGCTTTGATACGACCTTAAGTTGCTTAGCTTCGCCGTTTGTGGTATAAGTCATATCACTCTTATCGATCACTCTGGCACTTGTTCTATTTTCAGTGATTGTCAGGTTTTCCAGTCCTAAGTTGTCTTTAAGATCATAGAAGAACCCGGCGAAAGTCGATTTATCCCAAGTGGTAGTAGTAGTACTAACACCAGTACCAGATGCGACGCTTCCGCGGATTTCAACGCTTGAAACTTTTACTGCTGCACTTGCAGGTAACGCTGCTGTTAACAGCATTAACACCACTAATGCAACTATTGTTATTTTTTTCATTATTTCTTTCCCTCCATATTAATATGGTTTATATCTCCTTCGAGATGCCGAATTAACGGCAAAAGAGTGATAGAAATCTATGACAGAATTACTTCTGTCGCCATCCTCAAACCATCTTTGTATGAGCCGCCCTTTTCAGGCGTTCCATAAAAGGCGATTTTAATCACCCTCTGTTAATCCCGTCATGGATTAATTAGTCAATACATAAGGCTGGACTTATATCTTTTTTGGTCGCTTTCTTGAAAAATATGCATGCCTGAGTACAATTGCCGATTGAGAGTTCACTTATAGTCGAACTATGAAAATACCTTGTTTTCTATTCTTGCAAGTGTTATTTTCATCTGAGCGATCTCCCGGCTCATCTCTTCGTACTTATTATGAAATTTATCAGCAATTTCCCCGGTACTGCTTTTGATTTCAGAAGTATCTTCCTTCATGGCAGGAATCATAGAGGTATTTTCCACTATATTGGGTATCTGAGCCGTATCTTGCTTTATCTGGGACGTATCCTGTCGTATCTGGGACGTATCCTCTTTCACGCTTTTCAGCGTAACATGCATATTATCTACACTAACTTTAATTTCTCCAAGGCGTGTATTCACCACTTCACTTTTATCAACAAAAATCTTCATGTAACCAACCATGCTCTTTAACAGTGCAGTGGTATTCTCATCCTCTTCAATAACATCATGCCCCTTTCTTTCAAAACTGGTGAATTCGCCAGCATATGGTACAAATTTAATCTCGGTATGATCCACTCTTGCAAAAGGAGGCGGTGTTTCTTTTAATGAATTCTCCAGCTTCAAAATTTTTTCTTCTTCTCCTTCACATACTATTCTTACTCTCCCGTCAGGGAGGTTCTCAGCATACCCTTTAACGCCAAGAGAATCTGCAAGATTTTTAACAAAAGTCCTGAAACCTGCCATTTGCACATCGCCAGAAACAAAAATAGTTGCCCTTTTTAATGTCATAACGTTTTTAATGCTCCATAAACTATTAAATCTTTTGTGGTCAAAATCTGCAAGCATGGGCACAATTGACGAATCCGGGTTCACTTATAGTCGAATTATGAGAATACTTTAGTTTCTATTCTTGCGAATGTGATCTTCATCTGAGCGATCTCCCTGCTCATATCTTCGCAACATCCTGGTTTTCAAGCATTTTTAAGATTATTGGGATATCCCTGCAACATTGCTCCATCTGGATTGCCAACATGACTCGCTCGATCGGAGGAATCGCATTCCCGTAATCTTCAAACGATATTCTATCCACTTCTGCCCCATCAGGTCTAAAGGTATTCACATAATCCTTGAACTCCTCAAGGACTTCTTCATCTCCCTCTATAAATGCGAAAACTGCCTGATTTCCCTCTAAAAGAGTATTGAATACATTAAAATTATTGATTCCAAGCGTGAGTGCTTTGTTTACAAGCATGACACGATAGCCAACGCCATGAACATTGCTGCCATTTATAATTATTTTCAATTTCATATTATTCATACATTTCTACTGCATTGCTTTTAAACCTTTTGTGGCATCAATCCTTTATTTTCCTTATAATCAATATACCGCCAATAATGACAAACAATATCAAAATTATCGCAACGATCCCCCTGTAATCCAGCCCCTTTCCTGAATCGAACTTGAGCAGCTTATCAGAATCCATGAATAGTTTTTCCTCATATGTTTTATCTGCGCCTACAGCTTTTATTGTATAGTTCGTATTAAGAGGCATCCCCGCAAAAATAAGCTCTGATCCTGAGCTTTCTGATACTTTCTGACCGCCGTTCCATAATGAAACGCTGTATTCTTTGTCTGCTTTTACAAATATTGTTGCGTATTTTTTCACATTGATGGTTTTTCCGTCTGCGTATTGGAGGCTGTTTGGCAGGTCAAGCACGCTCAGGAGCGTTGGCGCTATATCCCCCTCGCGGTATTCCCCATTAAACACTCCTGGAATGGTATTTTGGGACATAATAACAAGAGGTATCTTCAGACTTTCCAACTTTATAGCGTATTTTCCTGAGGCATGTCCACCCCTGCGGGCGTTTTTGGTTGCAAAAGACATTCCGTGGTCAGCTGTGAAAAATAAAGCAATATTGTTCTCTCTTGCAGTAGTATATAATGGATAGATATCCCTGTCAAGGTCCTCGATCAGCAGGTAATAATCATCTTCCCCGAGATTATGACCACCGCTATCTATTGCCCCCACATTCACCGTCAGGAGGAATCTCTGTGAGGGGTGGCTCTTTCTCATGTATACTGCAACAGCGTTCGCCGAGTCTATACCCCATTTATTGTATGCTGAATATTTTTCCCTGCCCTTCCTGTTTTCAAGATATTCAGGCAGTTTCATCTTCCAGTCATACATTAATTCGTAGATGCCGGAAGGGGCTTTATTTGCCTGTATGGATATCAGCGGCTTATCTATCGAATTGTTTTGCGCGAACAATATTATATCCTGCTCATCGCGAAGGTTCTGGAAATCCCCTTTTTCCATAACAGCCAGATTCACAAAACCATGCTGTCTTGTAATATCATATATAGTAGCATCAGGATAACCCACTATTTCTTCGTTAGCCCCGGAATAGCCTGTCACGATGACCGAATGGGCTTGACCTGTCGAAGGGATCGGCGTCCTGATGTCCAGAAGCCTTGTTCCAGAGGTCAGATTGCGTGTTAACGCTTTTGATATCTCGCTTTCATCAATGGCGTAAGGCGTCAGTTCAGGGTAAAAATACGAAGAACCCAGCCCGTCCACAATAAAAAGAATGGCGCTGTCAGGTTTCTGGATATTGTTCAGTGTGATTTCGGTGGCACCGGAAGAAGCGACCGAAAAAGTAACAAATAATATTGAAATCAGTAAAACATATTTCATTAGGGGCTGCATAATTTTTGCTGAAAGCACAACCTTTCACTTAAGCGTTTCTAATTTTTTCGATATTTTCTCTGTTAAGAGTCTGCTTATTTCCTGACCGCTTACCTTTCCCCTGAGTTCTTTCATTACAATCCCCATCAGAGGACCAACTGAGTTCATTCCTTTATCTTTGATAAAATCCATCCTTGATCCAATTATTTTATCAATGGCAGTTTCAAGTTCTCCACTCTCAACCACCCCTATTCCTAGCGTTGCGATCGCCTTTTCCAGGGTCAATTCAGGCTTTCCTGCTATCAATTTTAGTACTCCGCTGACAGCTTCGTTCGGTATCTTTCCATCAGCATGGAGGCTGAAAAGCGAAAGTAGATGAGCTTCTTTTATATTATTGACATTCACTCCTTCTTTTTCAAGCTCGTATAGAACTGTTTCAAGTGTGCGTACAACTACATTTGCGTTAACATCAGGAACCTTATGCATTATGCCCTCAAACAGAACGAAGTTTCCTGAACGCGCTATCTGACCTGCAAGTTCCTCGTTCAATTTGAACTGCTTCATGTATCTTGGTATGCGATCCAAAATGAGTTCAGGCAATATAATGCTGTTAATACGGTCCGTCGTTATTTCAACTGGTGGAACATCTGTCTCAGGATACATGCGGGCAGCGCCCGGAAGGGGTCTCATGTATGCAGAATTACCGTCCGGAAGGGCGCGTCTTGTCTCTTCTGGAACTATCTCAAGTGCTTCCCTTGCGCGAATTATGACCGCTTCCATTGCTCCTTTTGCTTTTTCCTTTGAATCAGCGACCATTACAACGCAATCATTCTCCTGCGCCCCCACGGCTTTGCGCAGCGCTTTTACTTCCTCTTCCGTAATACCGTAGTTGGGCAGCTCATCAGTATGGAATATTCCCCCCACGCCAGATTTTTTGGCGCGGTCAGAGAACTCTGTCCCCAGCCGCCGTTCGGGCTGGAGTTCCCTGCCTGCAAGTCCGGCAAATCCCGGCAAATTGACCGCATATACTATACCGCCTTTTAATGCTTTCAATATTACTTTGGATGTAGTGCCTGCAAAAACAGAAGTAACATCGATTATTTTATCGGATACAGAAGCTTTCCTCTTATTGAGTTCTTTCTTTATTTCAAGGAGTGCCACCTGCCTTGCAGCTTCCCGCTCCACGATCGTCTCTATCAGATCCAGTTCCTGCACCCCTTTTATCTCAACTCTCGCGCCTTCTGCTATCGAAATGTTGACATCCTGTCGTATGGTGCCAAGACCGCGCTTTACTTTCCCGGTTGAGCGCAGTATCATTCCGAGCTTCTCTGCAACCTCTTTTGCATGAGCAGGTGAAACGATATCAGGAGCCGTGCCGATCTCCACAAGAGGGATGCCAAGGCGATCAAGGGAATATAAGACAGAGTCGCCCCGGTCTTCTACTTTCTGCGCAGCTTCTTCCTCAAGGCACAGCACGTCTATCCCCACGCGACCTGCGGAAGTATCTATGTAGCCGCCGGTAGCAACGAGCCCTGTCCTCTGGAAACCAGAGGTGTTAGATCCGTCAATAACGATCTTTCGCATTGTGTAGAGTTCATCCACTATTTGCATGTTGAGCATGAGGGCGATAGTGAGCGCAAGATCCACAGCATCCGCGTTCAATTCGCGCGGCGGCTCTTCGTCATTCTCAACAAGACAGGTGGTATCGTATGCTTTATAGATGAATTTTTTTGTGAGTTTCATTTCCTCAAGCGCCGCTTTGTCTACCACTCCCATTTCGCTCTGAGTGGGGCGCAGGTACCTGAAAAATTCGAAATTTGATTCCTTTGTGTCACGAAGAAGCGTGGGACACCCGCAGAACAGTTTTTCTTTTGTGTCAAGCTGCTGGTGGATCTCAAGCCCGGATTTCAATCCAGGCGCCCTGTAGTCGTGACTCATAGGGTTTCATGATATGTTACTTCCTATAAAATGATTGTTATTCTTCTGGTTTTTTAGAAATGAATTCATTTAACATCCTGCCGTAGAACTCAGTTTTTCCAGCGTTCCCTCTCAGGGCATTCACTTTGTTGAACAACTCTTCGTCTATTTTGAACCTTATAGTCTTCATTTTTCTGAGTCTCTATTCAAAAATATATAAATTATGTTTTGGCTGTTATATTATTAAAGCCTTTCTAATAATTCAGTATATAAAGGAAATATTGGGTTTTTCAATTTGTCGATATTAATCCGTAACGGGATTTTTTAAGCGTTCACATTCATGCCGATTGTAAACAAATAATTTCAAGTTTTTATCGACCTTCACACTAATATACCCCTCCTCCCATCATAGCCAATCATGCCCCCAATCTTCGAAATAACCCACAAAGACATCTGCGGCAGGATCGGGCGCCTAGAAACCCGCCACGGCACCATCGAGACGCCGACAATCATGCCTGTGGTCAATCCAAATATCCGGACCATAAAACCTTCTGAAATGCGCAAGTTCGGTGCTCAGATAATTATTACAAATTCCTATATCATATACCGCAAACCGCAGCTCAGGGAACGCGCCCTCAGCGAAGGATTGCACTCACTCATCGGTTTTGACGGGCCGATCATGACTGACTCGGGCTCTTTTCAGTTATCGGTTTATGGCGAAGTGGAAGTGAATAATAGACAGATAGTCCAGTTCCAGCAGGAGATCGGCTCTGACATCGGTGTGCCCCTTGACATACCCACCCCGCCTGATGTCTCATGGGAACGGGCAGAATCGGAACTTGCAATAACCATAGAGAGGGAAAAGGAAGCCCTTGAATTAAAGAATGATATGCTTCTGGCCGCGCCAGTGCAGGGCTCCTCGTTCCCTGAGTTAAGGGAGAGAGCGGGACGTGAGTTGAGCGGCGCTGATTTTGACCTTTATCCTCTGGGCGCAGTTGTGCCTCTCATGGAGTCGTACCGCTACGCAGACCTTGTAGATGTCATCGTGGCATCGAAGAAAGGCCTCTCACCAGCAGCACCTGTGCATCTTTTCGGCGCAGGGCATCCCATGATGTTCGCACTTGCTGTTGCGCTTGGCTGCGACCTGTTCGACTCTGCATCTTACGCGCTGTACGCCAAGGAGGGAAGGTACATGACCGTTCGCGGGACGTACCACCTGGATAAGCTCCAGTACCTGCCGTGTTCATGCCCTGTATGCTCATCAACCGATGCTGAAGAACTAATAAAGAGCGATAACAGGGAAGAACTGCTTGCGCGCCACAATCTCTACGCAACATTCGCAGAGATGCGGGAAGTAAAGCAGGCAATAAAAGAGGGAAGCCTCTGGGAACTCGTGGAGCAGAGGTGCAGAACGCATCCGCGGTTGCTGGACGGGCTGCGGCGTGCGCTTTCATATTCTGAGTGGATAGAGCAGTTCCAACAGGCGCCGAGAGCAACTTTTTTCTATAGCGGCCCTGAATCCGCATTAAGGCCTGAGGTGGTAAGATTCAGGAAGAGGCTCAGGAATTTCAGGCTTGACGGCAGGGTGCTGATAAGGGCAAAGCGGCTGGAGATCGATGAAGATTTTGACCATGTGCTTGAGTTCAAGGCGCCGTTTGGCGCTTATCCTGTTGAACTTAAAGAGACTTATCCATTCAATGCTGAAGTGGCGGATGAGCCGGATCATGAGGCTCTGACCGTGGCTCTCCAGAATACGCTTGCTTTGATGGAGTTGAATCCGGGGACAGAATTTACATTTGTGTATGAAAAAGAGCATCCTTTGATGACGCATATGGGACAAAAAGCTAAGTTGGTCAATTTTCAATAATATACTTATGGTTTTATCGTAGCTACTATCTTCCCCTCTTTGAATATCCTTATCACTCCGCCGCTCTGGGATACGACGACTCCAAGCGCTTTTGTGGCCAGGGTCACGGCTGCAACTGATGAATGTCTTGTTCCCAGCCCCCTTGGTATTCTAACCATGCCTGTATCCATTGTGATGTACCGTCCTGCAGACTCCACTACCCCATCACCCGATACCACGAAAACACCATCAAGCTGCGCGAACTCCTTGATATTGTCTCCGATCTCGGCATCCGTCAGTTTTATTTTATCCCTGTTGTGTCCTTCGAACGGGTTCAGAACAAGCTGTCTTGACCGTGCCATGACGTTTCCTGCATCTCCTACAAGGAACGCTGTGCCTATGGCATGTCCTTCCCGCCCTTCATGGCTTATTTCCATGGCTATCCGCAGAACTTCACCTAATACTTCCTCCTGCACACCGCTTCCTCTTAGCAGTTCTGATACCTCGACCCCGGATGTTTCTTTTTTCACAGGCGCAAACGCCCGTGTATCTATTTCAGGATCGTTGAGCAGTTCATGTTCAATAGAACGGACACGTTCAATATAATAACTTGAAAGGCTTCGAAGAACGCTGATCTCATTGAAATCCCCTGATATATCAGAGGCCTGTCCGAATTTTGCGATAGCTTTAAGATACAGTTCTTTCGCGCGTCTGAAATTGCCTGCTTCCTGCTCTCGTTCCGCATGTTTAGCAATATTTTTTCCCTCATCCGAGAGAACATTTCTCCACAAGTTAGATCACATCGTTGCCTGTATTAGTGAACTGTCGATAATGCTTTCTAACAATATAAGGTTAAAGGCCAAATAATACAGTTAAGCGTGAGTTTAGCACCTTAAATACTTAATCTTCATAATTTTTCTCTTTTCCAACAGTTCAATAGGCTGCCGTAATGCGGTCAATGTTTTGTAGGGAAAACAATAATCAAGTAGTATTACCACAAAATATTTATGTAGGGAAAACAATTTAGTAACATGCATATTAAATCATGTAAAAGCAGGGGTCATATTTACTATGCTGTGGTTCGATCTAAACGTAGGGAAAACAAGGTTTTTCAAGAGTATTTGCTCAAACTTGGTAGACTGGATAATTTAACTGAAACACAGCGTCTTGAACTTGAGAATAAAATTTCTGCAATCGGAGAAAATGATCTCCTAAAGAAATTCCATGATCTCTTATACTCTATCGGTTACTCTTTCCCTTCACCAATATCATTTTTCTCGGTGGAGAAAGTCTATGAATATGGCAGAGAGCTGGCATTACACAAGCTCTGTGAGGAGATAGACTTCATCAACATCATCAATCACCACGGTTACAAAGGTGGAGGACCTGAACTTGGGAAGATCGTAGAAGCAATGGCAATAGCCAGGAACTGCGACCCCTTCAGCTATTTTCAGTTACATGAGTGGTATTCGAGAAGTAAGCTACCTTTTTTCCTCAAGCTTCCCTCTGAAGACCTCACTTACGATGTGGCGATAAGAGCTCTGGATTATCTTCAGCCAGAGAACACTATTCCAATGCAGGTTGCTCTCTATGAAAACATAAGGCGGGTCCATGGTTACGAGTGTGATAGGCTTGATATAGACCTCACCTCAACCTACTTCGAAGGTCAAGAGTGTGTTCTTGCAGAATACGGGCATCCAAGGGGTCATAGTTCTGATAAGCTTCAGATTGTGATTGCTTTTGTAGTAGATCAGAAGGGCGTACTCGTTACTCATAAGGTATGGCCTGGAAACAGGACGGATGTAAAAAGTTTAAAACCAGTGGATAGATGCCTAAAAAATGAGTTTAAGCTTGATGCTCCAAGAGTTGTTGACAGAGGTATGGCAACATGGGAAAACCTTGCTTATATGGATCGGAAGAAGGAACGGTACCTGGTGGCACTTAGAGCCGGAATCAAGGGAACAGGGCTTCTTGAGGAGATTAGGATCCCAAGAGATGAATGGGTCGATGCAGGGGATAAACAGGTTGCTGCTTCTGTTATTAAAGGAAGGAGAAAATATGTAGTGGTATGGAACGCCTCTGTTGCAGAAACAAACAAAAAGGAACGGAAATCAAAGATTAGCAGGACAGAAGAAGAATTAAAGGATGTTCTTGAGTCGATTGAGAAGGGTGATATAGAATCCAGAACGGAAAGAGATGAAAAAATAGGACAAATAAAAAAGAAATATGGTGTCAAAAGGAGCCTTATTACGAAAGGCAACAGAAAGGGATTCGGTTTCACCTTTGAGTGGACAAAGGCATTAACTGAAGCTGATAAATACGATGGATATCAGGTGTTTGTGACTACTGAATTTGATCTCAGTGAGAAAGATGTAATCGAGTCTTACAGAACACGAGATCAGATAGAAAAAGCCATACGAACATTGAAAAGCGTGCTTGGGCTGCATCCTCAATATGTCAGGACTAAAGAACATGTTCTCGGTAATATATTCGTCTGTGCTACGGCATTCCAGCTTCGCTCTATCCTGGGAATGAAACTCAAAGATGAGGGAATCGATATGAGTGTGGAGGAAGCCATGAAATCACTTGAGGGATTGAAAGCAGTGCATATTGTGGTTAATAAGGATGAGGGTATACAGGTTCTCAGGAAGCTTACCGGTCTCGATAGCGAGACAAGGATTTTGGTTGAAGTTTTTAACATGGTTGAAACTGAAAAATTTCCGGAAGTTGATACCGAAAACTTTAAGTGATGCTAAACTCACGATGAAGAAGTAATCAGATATATTGCTGATATTCCCTGCGATACACGAATCTGGTTGAATAAACCCGATGTTGGAATACCTCAAAAAAATGGAGTCCGTGGACGGAATCCAACTATTGAAAAAGTTATTGGTGATAGTCCTTTACGTGTTGATAAGTTGGTGAATGATTTAGATTCTTCACAATGGCATAGAGTATATCTGAGGAATTCGGAAAGAAAAGAAATGTGGTGTAAACTGGCATGCCTGAGAATATATCCTGTAAATGATTCACTTCCAGGAAAGGAGTGCTGGCTCGTTATTCGCAGAAATGAAGGCGAGGGTGATACAAAATATCAATTCTCAAATGCTCCTTTTGAAACAAGTATTGAGAAATTGGGACAAATGTCTTGCAGCCGTTATTGGATTGAACGTGCTCTTGAGGATGCAAAAGGTGATGGAGGATTGGCTGATTATGAAGTCAGAGGTTATATCGGCTGGAATCATCATATGGCGATGGTTTTTATGTCGATGTTGTTTCTTCTGGAGATGCAGGATGAATGGAAATTGAAGGCTCCTTTGCTTACTCTTACCGACGTCCGGGAGATTCTTGAAGTTATTATGCCAAAAAGAAGGGTGAGCGATAGGGAGATCTTAAAATTGATCGAGCAGAAACATAAGGCTCGATATTCGGCTAAATTATCTCATCATAAAAGAGGGAGGTAATCTGACAAAGTCAAGTTAAACCTAACTTTTTTATTTTGATAGAGGTAAAAATGAAGGGGCTTTTTGCCCCTTCTTATGTTCTATTTTTTATATTTCAGATATACAGCTGCAATTATTACTAAAATAGCGATAACACCAATGATCAAAAACAGATTGATCGGTGTTCCGCCAGTAGTTGCTGCTGCAGCTTCTGGTGTTCCAGTCGGTGCGGTCTGTGCAGGTGTTGCTTCAGGAGGTGATGTTGAAGATCCTGCTGCTTTTATACCCGTTATTGCGAAGGACGAGAAGCTTGTGGTCTTACCTTCGAAGTATGTATATGTGCTGTCTCTTGTCTTTTCTGATGTTTCAAGCGTTATCCACTTTGCACCATCCCACCTGACAAGTCTGGTATCGCTGCGTGCGATGGTATTGCTGTCGAACCATGAGTTCTCAACCCTGAACACAACGATCGCTTCTTTGATGTTCTTTGAGGTTGCAATGGTGAAAAGATACAGAAAATAATTGGTCTTGTTTTCATTATTACAACTCCTCGAACAATTTGACTATATCATTGAAATCTATCCTGCCGTTCCCATTAAAATCGAAACTGGCGATTGGTTCATTATCAGGGATCCACTCAAGATAATTGAAAAACATAACCACATCGTTGAAGTCCTTCCTTCCGTTACCATTGATATCCTCATAGAGACCATCGCCATCAGGATCTGTTGGAACTTTCTCCATCCCTGGCATAGGAACTATATCACAACAAATTTTTACGATCAGGTTCAGAGTATTCGGTGGAGGATAACTAGCATTAAAAGCAACTATCTTGTCCGCTGCCACATTATTAATTTTGAAAGTTGTGTTCTTTCCATCATCCTCATAAGTTCCGCTTACATCTATGCTATATCTCCCCGCTGTCTCTACGACCGAATTCCCCTTCATAATATCATCTATGAAAGCTTCTATCACAGTACCTGAAGGTGCATCGAATTGTCCACTTGAGTTTTCTAATTTTATAGTTCCGCTAAATGAATTTGGAAGTGTTGGCGGAGAGTCTGCAGAGGTATTTGCGGCAAGAAGGATAGCAGAAACTAAGGACATCAAGATCAAATTAACAAGATCTTTATGAATTTTCAAAGCTATACTCTCCTTTTCATGATGATAGATATGAACAAGATTGCAATGCAAAAATTAAGAACTTCAAAACCTGGTACTGTTGCAGCATCTTGTTTTGGCGATGATTTTTGCTCTATATTTTCAGGCATTGCGACCATCTTTTCTACTTTTTGGATGATCTCAGCTTTCACGGTAGTGATCGCATTCGGGGAAGCGGTGGATGTATTAGCGACCGATGTTCCCTGTGAAAGACTTGTTTTTTCGACCGGTTGAGACCTCTTATCTGTCACATCAAGGTTCAACATCGTTGGTTGGCTGCTCCAGTCTATGCTGCTGGATCTTATTCCATTCACATAGATATCAATAGTTCTTACTCCTGGTCTATTTTCAACTATCAAGCCAAAAATTCCACTTTTATCGACTACATAGCTTGTCAAAACTTCCCCATTCATCAATGCCTTTACGTCTGTACCTGGAGAAGCAGGCTCACCATTGATGGAAATATTCCCGCTGATAACCATCGGGATGGTGGGCACTGCGCTGCCTATATTTGCAGACAGAATGATGCACAATATGAATCTATATATCCACCGCTGCATATGTCGCATCCTGGGTCATGAATATCCAGTAGCCTTTGCCAGGTTCAAAGAAATTGAACTGTTGAAGGGCTGGATTCCCAACTATGTACATCTTCCACCCCTCTCCAGGAGAATACGTTAAAAGATGGCTATATTTTCCTTCTATAGAGACAAGGGCACTTGATACAGGCATATACTTCGTGGAAGTATGACCTATCTGGTTCCATCCTGATTTCAGGGTCATCGATGGAGGAACATATGGGCCTGCCATGTCTTTGTAATTTAGCTTCTGGAATATTGGAGTGGATGCATTATTATACACCCAATAACCGCGAAGCGGCAGGATATTTGAAGGATGCTCCCATATGGATACATTGTAGTGCCATTTCACATTGTTCGGGTCGAAGCTGAGGTTTTCAAATGCAATGTTCACAGCCTAGTTGATAAGCGTCCTGGGCACCGATACCAGGTTCCATGTATATGGCTCGAATTTCATTGTATCAAATGGTTTCGGTGGTGGTGGAGGCGGAGGAGTGTGCGGGATCTCATAGGTAACGAATGGATAGAATCGAAGTGTGTCGCTGTCTGCTACTTTGAAATTCATGCTGCCCATTAGGTCAATTATTGATTCCCTTGTAAGACTGACCGCTGTATCAGTATTCTTGAGAGCTAAAGTTTTGCCCGAAACCACAGCATCTTTGAACACCCCATAAGTACTACCACTGTTTATCTGCGTCACGGATTCAGAGATCGCCCATGTGTATCTGAGCTGTACCATATCAGTGGTTGCACCTGCGAAGATGCTGTCAACATAAGTTACGAATACAGGAACATCGGTTTCGCCACCAATGCTTTTCTCGACATAGGTGTATATCGGTTTGGCATCTGTTGTCCCTGATGAGACGACCTTATCATCTTTCTTGATACCATCCTTGCTAAGTGTGAGCCATACCTGTCTTGGTGTTGCTTTGGCGTCTATTGAGTTGGCAGTCAATTCCCATCCGTCACCAATATCCCAGGTCTCGCCAACAGTCAATGTCTTCTTTTCTGCAGCGGCGGTCCCATGCTCAATTATAAGCTTACTGAGCTTGTCAACCTTGCCGTTCACTGCTACATATTTTTCTCCCTGCCAGCCGAGTATCCAATAGAGACCCTGGTCAAATGCTTTACCGGGAGCTGCCTGTTCCAGACCTTTCATTGTCAATCCTATATTGTCACCCACAAGGCCCAGAGCAGAGGCAACTTTCAATGCTTTAGCCTGTGCTGCTGTTGAATATGTGAGGTTGTTTTTATCGATGGTTCTCTGCTGCGTACATCCAGTAGAACTTATCGAACCGCACAGGTTATTCTGTAAAATCGTGAGTTTTTCATTACCAAGATTTTCATTTATATCATAGAAAAAGCCTGCAAAGTTCATCGGGTTCCAGTAATTTGCGTTTTTGATCGAAGTATCATTCCAAACACTGCCACGGACCTCATATGTTCCTGGTTCAGTTTGAACTACCATTGGATAGAATCGCAATATATCACTATCTGCTACCCTGAAGTTCAATTTTCCCATTAGACTGATCGTAGTGCCTCTTGCGAGGATGACAGTTGTATCTGTGTTACTGAGAGCCAGGGTTTTGCCTGCAACCATGGCATCTTTAAACACCCCGTAAGTATCACCACTGTTGATCTGGATGATAGAATCTGAAATAGCCCAGGTATATTTGAGCTGAACCGCGTCAATAGAGATATTGCTAACATAGGTTACAAACAGTGGCACATCAGTTTCGTTTGAGAGGTTTCTCTCAACATAAGTGTAGATCATGCTTTCGTTTATTACAGTTTCATTTTTCTTTATTCCATCTTTACTGAGAATAAGCTGCACTTTTTTTGGCGCAGTAATGATGTTTGTGGAATTAACCTTCAATACCCATCCGTCACCGATGTTCCAGGTCTCTCCAACTGTTAAGTTCTTGACATCAGCAGAGCTTCTTTGTTCCAGTATGAGCTTACTTAGCCTGTCAACCTTGCCGTTCACTGCAACATATTTCTCTCCCTGCCAGCCAAGCATCCAATACAGACCCTGATCAAAGGCTTTACCGGGCGCAGCCTGTTCAAGACCTCTTGCCGTCAGGCCTGCGTTGTTGCCTGTAAGTCCCAGGGCATCTGCAACCTTCAATCCCCTGGGCTGTGCTTGGGTGGAGTATATCAGATTGCTCTTGGCTATCATCCTTTGCCAACTTGAAAGATCTGGCTGCAAAATGGTGAGGTTTTCCGTACCGAGATTGTCTTTTATGTCATAGAAGAAGCCTGCAAAGTTAATGGGATTCCAATATCTTACGGGTTCTGATTCATTCCATACCTGACCTCGTATCTCCACGCTTGTTGCATTAATTGCTGCGCTCACTTCACCTGCAAGCAATACTATCAGAATTATTCCTATTGCTATTCTGAGGGTACTCCCTCTCCAAATGTCGCTTGAGACCATTTTATACCACCTTTCATTAAGATATGATTTTCGTCGTGGACTGCGCCCCTTCGAGTGGACAAGACAAATAGACTAAAGAGGGGTATCACCCCTCAAGTATCTATTTTCTTCCCTTAAGATATACCACTGCTGCTGCAACCAATACAATGATTACTACTGCAATTAGCCATAGGTTGGTTGATGGCACAGTTCCCGGTGTTGCTGTAGCTTCTGGTGTTCCTGCCTGTGCGGTCTGTGCAGGTGTTGCTTCAGAAGGTGGTGTTGATGATACACCTGCTGCATTCAAACCTGTTATCGCAAAGGACGAGAAGCTGTCTGTACCTCCCTCATAGTATGTGTGTTTAGCATCACTTGATGTTTGAGTTGTATCAAGCTGTATCCATTTGGTACCATCCCATTTCAATAATTTCAGGTCGCTTGCTGCAATATTATTGCTGCTGAGCCAGGAATTATCCACACTGAATCGGATCACTGCACTCTTGATCTTCTTGGTGCCTGCCCACAGGTTGAAATAATAGTTTACATTTCCAGGTGCAGGATCTTTCACATTTCTGGAGAGGCCTTTAAGATACTCAATTCTTAAAGCTACGTTGTCTTCATTCTCCTTACCAGTGACAGATATCTCATGTATACCATCCTCAACCTGTGTGAATGGATAAAGTACTGGCTGACCTGCTCTAAGGTTCTTTTCTTTTGTTTCATGACTTTTTTGGTTATCAAAGGGTTCTCCAGTAATGACTCCACCTCCGCCACTACCTCCGCTGCTGCCGCCGCTATCCCTCGATGGAGTCACATCGCAACCG
>JAHIFK010000009.1 GCA_018900975.1 Methanobacteriota archaeon | reverse complement strand
TATACGAAATGATTCTAACTCGTTCTTTTGTTTTAAAAAGTTCGGTCAGCATAATTAGATAATATGAGTTTACAGACCATAAACTTTTTGTTTATGATCCATAAACAACTTGTTTACAATCTATAAACTTTAACTCAATCCTTCAGGAACTCAGCCGCCTTTTTCCTGAACCTGTAAAGGTTTGATCTTGTGCCTCTCTTATCCGCCAGAAAGTATAGGTTTGGTTTATCTTTCAAAAAATTGCCGATCAGTTCGGTTTTGCCAACACGGCGCCTGCCATATATCACAGTTAAGGAGAACTTATCTGACCGATATTCGCGATCCAGGTATGCGCTCTCTTCATCGCGATTGATAAATTTTTGGAACATAATAATTATAATCTGTATTGGAATTATTTAAAACTATCGGAACTCAATCATTATGATTCATATCCGAATCTTTTCATCCGGCTTCCAGCAGCTTCTCAACATTCTCAGCAATTCGCCCTTCCAGTTCCCGCGCCTCAACATTGAGTGTCTCAAGCTCTTCGTTCAGCTCCTCCAGGCGCTCCTTAAAATCAAAATCATCAGCCTCGCGTTCAGCCACTCCCACATAGCGCCCTGGATTCAGGCTCCAGCCCTGCCCCTCAATATCAGAAAGTGCAGCCACTCTGCACAAGCCAGCCACATCCACATATTTGCCATCAGGGAACTTCTCTTTCAACATCTGCTCGCTACCATTCGTATTCTCAGGCTCCTCTCCCCTGTACAGCCGCACGATATTGGCAAGGAACTCGATCTGGTCAGGCATGAAATCGCGATGGGCACGGTCAACCTGATGAAAGATATGCCGCGCATCAAGGAACAGGACTTTATCTTTGCGCGGTGTTTTTACTTTGCCGCGGTCAAGGAACCAGAGGGTGCATGGAAGGGTGACCGTATAGAAGAAGTTTGAGCCAATGGCAACCATCACATCCACAGCGCCTTTTTCGATAAGTGATTTTCGGATATCCTGCTCGCTTCCACGGGCATCGCTGGCAGAGTTTGCCATTACAAAGTCGAATTTACCAACGCTTTTGTGGATATCTTCATAGTAGGAGTTACCCTCGCGAATATCGCCGGAGAGACCATGTACAGCGAGGTTCATCTTGCACAGGCGCACAGTTTCAGCGGTCTTTTCCTGCCCATAAACGCTGATCTCAGAATTGGGATTCGTCTTGTGGTTTCCCACAAAGCGCGCGCTCTGGACGAACATGCCACCAGAGCCGCATGCAGGGTCAAAGATGCGTCCGTGGTAGGGTTCAATGACCTCGACGATGAGTTTGACAATGGAAGTGGGTGTAAAGAACTCGCCACCTTTTTGCCCCTCGCTCATGGCGAATTTGCCAAGGAAATACTCATATATCTTTCCAAAAGCATCGCCTTCGATGTCCATTGGCACAGAGTTGAATGTTTTTAATAACTCGACAAGAATACTATTATCGAGATGGTTATAGGTCTTGGGTAGTATATCCTTGAGCTCTTCGTTCTCAGACTCAATAGCACGCATCGCCTCGTTGATGGCTTTTCCGATATCAGCGCCTTCCGGCAGGTTAAGAAGCCTGGAGAATCTTGAGGCTTCAGGTAGATACAGGACACCTCGCGCCTGGTAATCAGTTTTGCCGATGGCGCGCCTGGATGTACTTTTTCCTTCCAGTTCCTTCTGAGCCACAGTGAACTTGTGGTCAGCGTAGCGAAGAAAGATCAGTCCAAGAACCGGAACTGAATATTCTGAAGATTTCAATTTTGAGTTAGCACGAAGCTCATCTGCGGCACCCCACAGGCGCTTTTCGATCTCGTTATGATTTCCTGCCATATAACCTGTTTTCTCCTTTTTTTCCGACCCTTTAAGTATGGAAGACTTCCTTTTGTTTGGCAAGACATATAACTAAGTATATATTTATAACTGTGTTGTTTTTTAAAAGTTACGATGACAATTGAAGAAACTCTTGGATATTCTTTCAAAAATGCCGCATACCTTGACCGTGCGCTTACCCGCAAAGCCTACGCCAACGAACAAAAACAGCAGCATAAGGATTGCGAAGACCAGGAAATATACCGCACCCTTGGCGACGCGGTCTTGAAACTGGTTCTGGTCGACCTTTTGATAAGATCGGGCTGTGATACAAGAGATGATATTACTCTCAAAAAAAAAGATCTTGAGAGGGAAGAAAAGCTTGCAGAGTTCGGTCGGAACCTTGGGATCGGACAGGCTATTAAATTGGGTGTGGGTGAGAAAAAACAGAGAGCAAGTGAAGAGCCAAAAGTCCTGGCTGAAACGCTTGAAGCGATTATCGCTGCGATCTATCTTGATGGTGGATTTGAGTCTGCAAAGGAAACCATCAGCAAATGGTTCAGGATTTGAGAAAATAATGTGAGATCATCATATCAGACAGGCAATGGTTTATAATCCAGACAGGTCAAAATAGTATCGTGCTGTATATCTTTTCCTCGAAGCCGTCAAACCAAAAATCAGCCCAGCCATACTTTCCCTGGTTTACAGGGAAAACGAAATAAAAGGATTATCAGTTGAGCCTTTATTGTACTTGATCTCAGTCATTTCCATAATATCACTTTCATTCTTAATCGATGAAAAGCTCTGCTTTGCAGCTATCGCCATCCTTGCAGCAGGGGACGGATTCGCAGGTGTTATTGGAAGGAGATACGGCAAACACAGGCTCTATTTCAATAAAGATAAAACGTGGGAAGGCTCTATCTCAGGCTTTATCGCAGCCTCATTGACAGGTTTCTATTATGCCGGTCCAATAGCAATAATCGGGAGCGTACTCGGGATGACGGCAGGCGCTGTCAGCAGGCATGATAACATAGCTGTGCCTTATGCTGCCCTGATCGCAATGGTCATTGCCCAATGGATCCCGACCCTGACATGATCGTAATGGTCATGCTCCAATGGATCCCTACCCTGACCTGATGCGAAGGTAATATGTAGAATTATTTTTATTTAGTAGTTGATCATGAAACTCAATCTACCGGATGCTGACGCATATCTCATGGTAAGTGAAAGCGCCCACAGCGCTGACATGTACTACGCCACTGGATTTCTGGCGCATGACTCTTTCATCTACCTGAACTCAAAAAGTGAAAAGCTCCTTATTTCAGATATGGAACTCGGGAGAGCAAAAAAAGAATCGCGTATCAAGGACGTCCTCCCCACCTCTGAATTCGGAATAATGGAAAAGCTCAGGGCTCTAAAGGATATCGATTCTGCATACAACGGGATGATAATTGAATTCCTTCGCAAAGAGAACGTAAAGCTTGTCGCTGTACCGTATAATTTTCCTGTTTATCTTGCCGACGTCATGCGCAGGGATGGTTTTGATGTAGTTCCTGTAAAGAGCCCTTTTCGCGAAATGAGAGAAATTAAAAATGAGACCGAAATAAAAGCCATCGAGAAAGCGCAGCGGGCTGGTGAGCAGGCGCTTGAAGATGCGCTAAGCGTCATAAGAAAAGCCACTATCGGGAATGGTGTGCTCTGGTACAATAATGCGCCACTCAAAGCAGAGGATGTCAGGTCGATAATAGAGACATCGCTTCTTTCTCATGGCTGCGAAGCGCCGGATGTCATTGTTGCATGCGGGCAGGGGAGTGGTGACCCCCACTGGCATGGAGAGGGTGAACTGCATGCTGGTGAACCTATAGTCATCGACATGGTGCCGCGCTCTAAAATAGAAAGGTATTTTTCAGATATGACGCGGACCGTTGTGCGCGGAAACCCCTCTGAAGAAATAAAAAATATGTACTCTGCAGTCAGGGAAGCCCAGGCTGCAGCTATCGCAAAAATTAAAGCAGGGATCACAGGCAACGAAGTTCACAATATAGTGTGCGATGTGCTTGAGGCAAGGGGGTACGAGACCGCGCGCGGCAAAACCGGAGTATTCACACAAGGTTTTATCCATTCAACAGGGCATGGCGTAGGGCTTGATATCCACGAAGGTCCTAACCTGAGCGAAAGCGGAAAGGAACTGAAAGCAGGATGTGTTGTCACTGTTGAGCCTGGACTCTATTTCAAGAGAACAGGCGGCGTAAGGCTTGAAGATGTTGTCGTGGTGACTGCGAACGGATGCAAGAATTTAACTATATTTGAAAAGAATCTGGTGATTGAATGAACGAAAAAGAGGAGATACTGGAAAAATACATGAGAGCGGGTAAGATCCTCTCAGAAGTGCGTGCCGAAACTGCAAAAAAAGTAAAAAAGGATGCAACTTTACTTTCTGTCGCTGAGTTCGCAGAAAACCTGATACGTGAGAAAGGCGGTCAACCGGCTTTCCCGGTCAACATTTCCCGAAATGATGAAGCTGCGCATTCAACTCCAACTTTTGATGATAAATCCGTTTTTGGGGAGGATATGGTAAAACTGGATATAGGCGTCCACATAGATGGATATATCGCGGACACGGCTATCACGGTTGACCTCTCAGGTCATCCCGACCTTGTCAAGGCTTCAGAAAAAGCTCTAGCTGATGCTATCAAATTCATACATGCGGGTGTGAACACTGCAGATATCGGAGGCGTGATCGAGGATGCCATAACTTCATTCGGATATAAACCAGTTATCAATCTCACAGGGCATGGACTTGCGCAATACCTTCAGCATGCACCTCCAGCCATACCCAACAAAAAAATGCCTCACGGCGTTGTGCTGGAAGAAGGTGACATAATCGCCATAGAGCCATTTGCCACAGATGGTGTCGGGAAGATTTACGATGCAGGGAACGCGGAAATATATCATCTTGTTTCCGAGAGACCTGTGCGCCTCCCATCTGCAAGGAAACTTCTCGAAAAAATACTGGAATATAAGACCCTGCCGTTTGCGAAAAGATGGCTCGGCAGCAATGTGGATTTCGCTATGCTGGCTCTAGTCAAGGCGAACATCATCATGCCCTACCCCATACTGAAAGAAGTAGATGGAGGCCTTATCTCCCAGGCAGAACACTCACTTATCGTTACAGCAGATGGATGTGAGGTCTTTACAAAATGAAGGGTTTCATAACGTTTTTTGTGATAGCATTGTTGGTCGGCGCAGGTGAGGGGGGGAATTTATGGGCTAATAATATCACAATCAATGAATATGATATGATATGGAGTTACGACGAGACTATTACCGGAGCGGATTCTATAGCGTTTCGGATTAACATAGATTCGGGTTTTGGCGACAACGATAGTTTCGTGAATACATGGGAAGTACTTCTGGCAGACAAAGAATTGCGCAAAGAGTTTCGAAGTTCTATCTACAAAGAACTGGATGTGAGGATAAACAACAAAACTGACGGGATATATCTTGTCGATGTCGATGCTATGTTATCACCAGATGTCATCGGGAAAACCCATATCTTAGATACAGTTGTGAATACATACACGACAACTTACAGGTTTGATACAAGCGTTCTGAATGCAGGAAGTATATGGTTCATGGGGCAGGCAGGGACACCCGTAACCATAGTGATGCCTCAGGGTGTGGATGTGACAAATATCAGCGGCATTGATAATGCAACTATAAATATTACAGACCATGCAGAAATATCCGGGTTTTTCAGAGAGATATCAAAGGACAGGGGTGAGATCACTCTTACGCTATCAAGGAACACTTCATTCATAAAAAAGGAGATCAACGCGTCTAATGTCACTTCACCCGAGAAGACGGACGAAACAAAACCTGTGGTTGAAATGTTATCCTGGATAAGAGATGCAAGTATTGTCGTGGTAGGACTTGTAATTATTTTATTGATATATGTTTTTAGAATAAGGAAAAAGTAGTTTCAATGGACAGAATCGCAGGCAGAGTAAATAAGTTCTACGAAAGATACCCTTACCCATCGTTGCCTATCCGCACTGAGCGCGACCTGATACACAAGCTCCACTCCAATGTCATGGGAAATATCCTTGGCACAGTCGAATTGACATCAAGTGACCTTGCTGGGAAAGATATCATGGACGCAGGCTGCGGCACAGGGGAGAAAGCCGCCTATTTTTCTTATCACGGCGCGCGCGTTACAGCATTTGACCTTTGCAGTGCATCGCTTGAGAAAGCAAGAGAGCTTGCCGATAAATTCAACCTGCAGGTAGAATTCAGCCACTGTGATATGGCTAAGTTTTGGACTGAAAAACGGTTTGATCACGTATTCTGTCTCGGGGCGCTTCACCATACTGAAAAACCTTATGATAATTTCCTTGCGCTTTCAAAATTTTGTAAGCCTGGAGGGACTATTACTGTAGGGCTCTATAACCGATACGGACGGCTGCGGCACAGGCTGGTGAGGACCTGGATCGGATTTAGAGCGGGTCTGGATTTCGATAAGAGGATGGAGTATGTGGAGAGATCGATATACGGAAGAAAAATGAGGAGCGTTCATGAAGCGGCGTATGTTGCTGATAAATATGTGCATCCCCATGAGAGTTATCATACGGTGGAAGAAGTGCTCGGGTGGTTTAAGAAGAATGGATTTTCATTTATCGGAGCGCATCCGCGAACTGATGCGGGCGCAGGGGCTTTTTTTACGCAGTTGAAGTGGATGGTCAAAGGGAATGGGTTTTTTGTGATGTCGGGGAAGAAGGAGTGATGGTTGTCAGGAAAGCTTTGCCAGAAATAAAAGAGTTCAATTAGTATCAACAATTATGAGTATTTTTATGATCTTGACCAAATAGGAATATTATTCCCCTTATATTTTCGATATATCATCCCCGTACAGATCATATCATACACAAGGATTCATTCAAGAAAATAAAATTCATGACTTACATTATCGAACAAAAAATTGAATCAGGGATCAATATTTCAAAACATCGCACTCCAGATATAAGAGATCTTCCCCATTCCCTACCCATCTTTCTTTCAGACCTTATTAGATCATCTGGCATTTACGCCCCTAAAGTACGGGTATTCTTGGTTTATCTTTCAATCTCTTATATCTCTTTGAGCAGAGAAATCCAGACGAACCAACTTCCTTAACCTTTATCGGTTATGAGGTATTTCCCTCATGGAAGCCTGATTTTTATTCCATGGTTCTTCTTTCTATCTCTTTTTTGCTCATTCCAGAGTGCACCTATTACTTTTATTGAAGTAACAGGCAAATACTATATTAGTTTATCCTGATTAATAGTTTTCGTTATCTGATTTGATAACAAATAAGTGATATACTTTATAAAAGATGAACACCAAATAACATAAGATAAGTATGCTGGATTTAATAAGAGTTGAAGAGGTTGACAATAAAGTGATAATCCCTAAAGAGGATTTTGAGAAAATTATCGCTGATGTGGACAGCCTGATTGAAACTATTGAAATCCTTTCGGACAAAGAATTAATTGAACAAATCAAGGAAAGTGAAAGAAACATCAAAGAGGGTAAAGTAAAGGAAATAAAATCGAAAAAGGACATATATCAGCTCATGGTTTTATTTTCTAAGAAGGGCGGGGTTTGATGATGTGCGAGTGGCGGCACTATCAATGAGCGTTCGGCTGTGCCAGTGTGGGTTTGCATAGGTGGGGCTTTCAATCGAGTATCATTATGTGGCTATCGCTGCTATTTTTGTTAGTTAGAAGGGGGGGGGGATTCTCCCAAAAATAATATATATTTTATAATAATATCTGATGTGGATAAAAAGCTATCTAAACGTATCCCATCTTCTTCAGCAAATTTGCTATTGGTTTAGATACTTCTACCATTACATCGCCTATTTTGATTATTGTCTTTTCTATTTTTTCTCTTTCTATGGGTGGGTAGAATCCATCACTTAAAATAGCTATCAAGACTTCTCTCACCTTCCTTGCATCCGCGCCGCCCTTCGTCTTTTTCATCACCACGCCGACAAGTGAGTTGAGTGCCTTTACCTTGCCTGCTTGATAATCAGCTGCAGCCTGCGGATTTTCTACTATCGCCTCAAGCGCCGCAGTTTCAACGATGTCGCCCGCTACTATGACAAGCCCCTTCTCCTTAATGATCTCTTCAGGCGAGCCTCCTTTATCAAGCAGCGTCCTGATAATATCCACGGCGCCATCCTCTGTTATCTTCCTGCCAGCAAGAAGCTCAAGCACAGAAAGCATATGCTCTTTTTTGAAAGCTTCGACAGTCAGGTCGCGGTAGTTCAATTCACCCTTCAGCACATCGCATACCCAGACAGCCGCAGTCTTCGGGTCAGCCTTCTTAGCAACATCCTCGTAGAATATCGCAAGCTTTAGCTCTGATGTCAGCGCCTTTGCATGGTCATCCTTTATCCCGTACTGCTCCACGAACCGCATCCTCCTCGCATCAGGCAGTTCAGGCAGCGTCTCCTTAATAGCAGGCGCCCATCCAGATATCTTCAGAGGCACAAGGTCTGGCTCAGGAAAATAGCGATAATCATGCGCCTCTTCCTTTGTCCTCATGGAAAGCGTGATCTCACGCGCCTCGTCAAAATGCCGCGTTTCCTGCACTACAACGCCGCCGCGCCGCAGCACGTTCTTCTGCCGCACGATCTCAAAGAGCAGCGCGCGCTCAGCCCCTTTAAATGATGAAATATTCTTTATCTCGGCGCGCTGTCCTCCCATAATGGAAATGTTGGCATCGACGCGCATCGCGCCCTCAAGGTTCCCGTCAAACACATCAAGGTACCCAACAATGTTTCGCAGCTTGTCCAGATACCGCCGCGCTTCCTTGGGGCTTCTCATATCAGGATCGCTCACTATCTCGATAAGCGCCATGCCAGAACGGTTATAGTCGATAAGCGTGTATTTTGATTTATCTATGGTGCCTTCGTGCACAAGCCTGCCCGGGTCTTCTTCCATGTGAGCCCGCGTTATCCCCACCCTGAGCTCCCCGTCCTCGCCTTCTATCATAACGTAGCCGCCGCTTGATATCGGGAAGTCGTACTGCGTTATCTGGAAGCCCTTAGGGAGGTCAGGATAATAGTAGTTCTTTCGGTAGAACTGTGTGTGCTCTTCTACTTTACAGTTAAGCGCAAGTCCTATCTTTATCGCCGCTTCCACTGCTTTTTTATTGATTACCGGCATCGAGCCAGGCAGTCCAAGGCATACGGGACACACATGGGAGTTTGGCGGGTCGTTATGATAATCCGTAACGCAGCCGCAGAACACCTTTGTCTTCAGCTTGTTCAACTGCACATGGACTTCAAGCCCTATCATCACGCCGTCAGGGTTGTCGTACATTACATCCCCTCCGGCCGCTTTGTATGGAAATCAGTATTCTCTTCAAACGTATAAGCAGCGCGCAGGATCGTTGCTTCATCAAAATGCTTCCCTATTATCTGCAATCCGATGGGCAGCCCGCCAGAGAAACCGCATGGCACGGAGATGGACGGAACGCCTGCAAGGTTTATGGGGACAGTATCCACATCTGCAAGATACAACGAAATCGGATCATCTATCTTTTCCCCCAGCTTGAACGCAGGATACGGCATGGTCGGCGTAATTAGAACATCAACGTCTTTGAATGCCCGCTCAAAGTCCTGTTTAATAAGTGTTCTGACTTTCAGGGCTTTAAGGTAGTATTTGTCATGATACCCTGCAGAGAGTGCGTATGTGCCCAAAAGAATTCTCCGTTTTACCTCATCGCCAAACCCTGAGGCTCTCACCTGCGAGAACGTGGTATGCCAGTCCGAGTCCTCGGTGCGCAGCCCGTACCTCATCCCATCAAAACGGGCAAGGTTTGAAGAGGCTTCACTCATTGCGATTATGTAATAAGCTGCAAGCGCATATTTAGTGTGCGGCATCTTAACTGTCGTGGTTTTCGCGCCCAGTTCTTCCAGAGTATTTATGGAATCCCTGACAGCTTTTTCCACTTTTTCATCTGTCCCTTCCCCGAAATATTCTTCAGGCACTCCAATTCGTAATCCTTTCACATTATTTTCAAGGGAGGAGGAATAATTAACTTCCTTATCAACAGATGTTGAATCGCGCGGGTCGTAACCAGCCACAACATCAAAAAGGGTCGTCACATCGCGAACGCTTGTTGCGAAAGGTCCTATCTGTTCAAGCGAGTTGGCATATGCGATAAGCCCGTATCTGGATATGACGCCATAAGTGGGTTTTAGCCCGACAACGCCGCAGAACGATGCAGGACAGCGGACAGAGCCGCCTGTATCAGAACCCAGCGCGATCGGGGCTTCGCCACCAGCAACTGCTGCCGCACTTCCGCCCGATGAACCTCCAGGTACCCTTTCCATGTCCCAGGGATTTTTCGTAGCGCCGTAAAAACTCGTCTCAGTCGAAGTTCCCATTGCGAACTCGTCCATGTTCGTCTTTCCAATGATGACTGCGCCTGCTTTTTTTAGCCTTTCGATTACATGGGCATCATACGGCGGGACGTAGCCTTTCAGTATATTTGAGGCGCAGGTGGTCTGTATGCATCTGGTAGAAATATTGTCCTTGATGGCGACAGGTATGCCTGCAAGCGGGCCTTCAATATCATTTGCATCAATTTCTTTCGCACGGGAAATCGCGCTTTCTCCTGAAGTAGAAATAAAGGCATTTAACTTACTTCTGCCAATTCTCTCCAGATATTCAGCAACTACCTCTTCAGAAGAACCCGCGTGTATCTTTTCTTTCAGTTCATTGATGCTCGCCCACATTTCACATCATCCTCGGCGCCTTGAAGAACCCGTCCTGCGTCTTCGGGGCATTGGAAAGCGCCTCTTCCTGCGTAAGGGAACCTCCCTGTGCGCTGACCTCGTCCTCCCTGAAAACGTTGCTAAGTGGAAGCACATGATACGTTGGCGGAACGCCTTCTGTATCCACATCATCGAGTTCGGTGAAATAATCAAGTACAGAGTTGAGTTTGGGCGTGTATTTCTCTATATCCTTTTCGCTCAGCTCAAGACGAGAAAGCCATCCAATGTGCGTAAGGTCTTTCCTGGTTATCATAATGTTCTCTGCAATCTGAATAAAACGTAATAAGCCTTAACATGTATATTCCCTAAACTTTATTCTACATTTTTTTACAAAGGCTTTTTAGTTTTGCGTTATAACTACATCTTAGTATATAATAGATAATGGTATAACCTATTTTGTTAAATTATAGGTCACTGAGGCATGCGTCAACGACCGTCGGATTGGAAATCTGGGGCATCCCGACGGGAATGAAACTAAACAATCACCAAATAGGGGATTTTTTCGATGGGGTCATTTTTCTTCGGAGGTACTGTAGATTTAAAAACGATAAACAGGTCAAATTCTTAAGAATTAACAACATTCATTGACGTTCTATTTACATGAGCATTTTATGACCGAAAACTACTTAATCAATAAAACTAAAACAAGACGATAAATAGACAAACTATATAAAAAAACGTCTAACTGGGACAAAAATAAGCTTGTTTATTTTAGAGGTGGACTAAATATGAAACTAAAATCAATAGTAGCTTTGCTTATTGGTATAGCTATAGTTTCAAGTATTTTTACCCCGGCAGTTGGGGCTAAACTTGAAGCTGGAAAATTAAAAGGCTACAAGACTCTTGTAGATCAAAATATTGAATTCCAGGACTCAAAAATCCAATCAAAACTCCTGGAATCAATGCAAAAGAACAAAGAAGAAGAAAAAGATATAATTGTTACAATCAAGAAAGATAAAAATAAAGACAAAGTTAAAGACTTTCTAACCCAGGGTTCAAATCCAAAAGCCCTGGATAAGAAAGTAAAATATCATAAAATGGCGAACGCTTTTTCTACAAAAGTAAAGGCTAAAGACATCCAGGATATTGCAGATCTTGATGAAGTTGACAAGATTTATGAGGATTTCAGAGTAACAGTTGCCCTATTTGATAGTGTCCCGATCATTAAAGCGAATTCCTTATGGTCAAGATATGATGGGACCGGAGTAAAAGTAGCGGTGATCGATACTGGTATAGATTCAAATCATCCTGATCTCAAAGGTAAGGTCGTTGGTGAGATATCTTTCATAAATGGCGAATCAACAGAAGATGGATATGGTCATGGCACTCATGTGGCAGGAATAATCGCGGGGAGCGGAGCATCATCCAATGGCAAATATAAAGGAGTAGCCCCTGGGGCATCATTAATGAACGTAAAAGTCCTGAGTAATTATGGATATGGTACAGCATCAACAGTTATGTCAGGGATCGAGTATGCAGTCGATAATGGCGCTGATATAATTTCCATGAGCCTTGGGGCAGGAATATGGCCGCCCGATGGCACTGATCCTTTGGCTATGACAGCTAATGCAGCCGTAGATGCGGGTGTTGTTGTAATAGTCGCGGCTGGAAATAGTGGTGCGCCTTTCCTCGTTGGTTCACCTGCAACCGCTGAGAAAGTAATTGCAGTAGGTGCAAGCACAAAAACAGATAAGATCGCGGATTACAGCTCCCAGGGACCGACATGGGATCACAGGATCAAGCCCGAAGTAGTAGCTCCTGGCGGTGCGGCATATATAGATACAAATCCAGCGGGATTAGGGATCGTTTCAACAAAATCAGCGGGATCATTGCTGGAACAATATCTTCCGGATTATATCGTAGATAAATATTATCTGGCCATATCTGGAACATCCATGGCAACCCCGCATGTTTCAGGAGTTGCAGCCCTGATGTTACAGGCCAATCCGGGTTTGACCAATGAGCAGATAAAGCAAAGGCTGATGAATACTGGTGTTGACCTTGGATCTGATCCTATTACCCAGGGTGCAGGAAGGATCGATTCAGTAGCGGCTGTGGATAATATTGTTACCATAAGCCCTGTAAGCCTGAGCTATATAAACAAACCAGGCACAAACAACAAGGAAACATTTGTAATTACCAACAATGGAAAAAATAAAATAACACTATCGCTAAAATCTACCGGAGACCTGTCTGTAAAATTCTCGAATGACAAAGTCACAATAAATCCTGGAAAAACAAAAAAGATAACAGCTACAGTTGGGATTCCTGCGGATTTATCAACAGGGATGCATTCAGGAAATATTGCGATATACAACGGAAATACCCTGATAGCAAAAGTTCCGATATTAGTAGATATACCAATGAATTTCGTTGGCGGTAAGTCAGAACTCAACGAAAATATTAAAATAAGATCATCAGAGTATGGTGGAAGGGGAACGAAATATTATTATTTCAATGTGGAACAGGGCATTCCTGGCATTTCGTCCATATTGAATTCAGCGAACCTGCCTGCGTACACTTCTGTATATCTGATCGATCCCTATGGTGAATTCGTTGACTATAACTATGTTTATCCGGATAAAACATCTACAACAGTTTCAGCAACCGATCCCAAACCCGGAAGATGGATGATCCTTCTTGATTCATGGGCTTATGATCCATCGGTGCAGGAGGTACCTGTAACACTGACAACATATCTGAATACACTTAAATTGCAGCCCTTGTTGTGGAGTCCAAATACGACAATATCCATAGGCAGCAGTATAGTCCAGGACTTTACTGTTACGAATACTGGAAATTATGGTAAATCTATCCTTGTGGATGCATACATGAACATTCCCAATACATTAGCCAGTGGAAGCTTCAATGGAGAGGTCAGCTATATAAATAATTCTGGAAGCATGATGTCTCATACATTTGAAATCCCGGATGGTTCTTCCCAGTACACATTCACTTTGAATGCACTGGATAATCTGGGTTATATCTATGCGTATATCTATGATCCAAACGGTATGTGGGTCAATGGAATAGATGCTGGATACTGGGCGCCTCAATCTAACAGTGTTAAGATAAAGGATCCAATACCAGGGACATGGAGAGCTGATGTTACAATGGGTTATGCTGAGGTCGATACTACAGAGCATTATCGTGGAGATTATGCTATAGTTTCAAAGAATACAGAATGGATAACGAACGAACCGGATTCATTATTAATTCCGGGATCTTCCAGCATGCATTTTTCCTCCACCATGACACCACCGGAGGATGCGAACGGTTATTATACGGGCGAATTGACTGTATCTGCAGACGGATTGCTCATAAAAGTCCCCATTTCAGTGAATGTGGGTAAGAATATCGCATACCCAGGTGATTTTACTGGTGAGATCCAGAATAAGGCATGGAGATATTATACCACAAATATTAATGCCGACCATCTGAATGTCAATATTAATTGGGATAATATCGACAGTGATCTGGACTTGTTCGTATTTGACCCCTCAGGAAAGAGTGTGGCAAGTTCAACCCAATCAAATACCGTTAATGAATTTGTCAACATATCAAACCCAGTAGCGGGGAAATGGACTATAGGAGTATATGGATACAAAATAACAGGTAATCAGTATTTCACAGGAACATTGAATTAAAAGTTAAAGCCTGGGTTTACCAGGCTCTTTTTTTTAAAAATCTTTGAGCTCATTTATGGACACGCTTCCACCCATCATCGATTTTTGACTTACCATCAACTGTTGCCTCGTTTTTTCTTCTCAAAGTGGCAGCCGTGATTGTATGGGACACGAAATACAAGGAAAAAACAAAATCGATATGTCGGTGCATAATGAAAATTTTTGTTTTTTTTATAGTATAATCCGGCTTAATTTTAGCCATTTTTATCATATTGTTGTCAACTTGTTACCAGCTTAATACTGGGTTGCATATTGATTTTGTTAAAACACTGCTCTGCTATTTGGTTTTAATAAAACGCTATGCATAGCCATCACAAAAATATAAAAAAATTGTAAAGATGCGTAAAACTTAAAAACCATTACATTTCTTTTAACAGTATCCAAGTAAGCCTTTGCTTTTACCGGGATCGTAAAATGTTTTGGAATTACGATCCAAAAAGTCCAGGTGTACTCAAATAAACACAGATTAGTTACTCGTTCTCTCAAAAAAATACTATCAGTATAGCATCCGTTATTAAAAGCAGGCTGCTACCTGATAATGATCGTCTTAAATTATGATGGCATTTTGATGAGTACCACAATCCCTACAAGAAGGATCAGTATCATGACCGGCAATACTGTTGTTTTCATCAGACCATGCATCTGGCTCACCATCGCTGTAAGATCATTTATTGATTCCACGACCGGCTCCAGTTTCAAAACAGGGGGTGGACTTACCTGCGTAATTACGACCGGTTCATGCTGCACCGCTGCCTGCGGCGCTGGTTGCACGGGTTCATATCTTGGTTCTACTCTTACCTGTGGCTTTTGTGCAGGAGGCGCAGGTTTACTATGTAATAATGCTTTATACATTGCATCTTCGCTTCCCCTTACAGGAGTTGCATGCGCTTTTGAAGGCTGTAAAGGTGCTTCTCTTATTTCTTTCGCTACAGGTGGCTTTAGCTTAGGCTTATTGTTCAGCAAAGCTTTGAACATCGCGTCTTCATCCATTGGCATATTTTGTACCCTCTGCCTTTTATGAAAAAGGCAAGAGTGAATATTTACATATAAATACTTAAAACATTTGATTACTACCAATAATTTTATTTAGTGTCAAAATAAGTATCAGGACAAAACATGGATCGATTCAAGAAAAGAAATATCTGGATTGTGGTAGTGATCGGTGTATTGATATTTGCACTTTTCGCAAAAGAAGTGGGATTTGACAGATTTATATCCCGTATCAGCAATATCAACAAAACGCTTTTCCTTCTTGTTATACTTTTCAACTTCCTGAACATACTGGCTTTCACGATCACCTGGCGGTATCTTATTCCGGCAAAAATCGGCACCTACAAATTATTTAAGTTCTTTATGGCAGGGACATTTGTTAACAATATCACTCCTACGTTCGGGACTGGCGGCGAGCCGATAAAAGCCATGCTGCTCGGAAAAGAAACTGGCATCAGCAAGGCAGAATGTTTCGCAGGCGTTGTGACGCAAAGGATGCTGAACATGTTCCCGTTCCTGGTGATCGGGGGTCTGGGTGTGTGGCTTTTCTTCTCAAGATCAGATATCAGGCTTGAGACATGGCAGATAATAGGTCTTGGGTTCTCCATTACTCTTGCATTCAGCATGTTCGGGTTGATAATTTATTTCTATATGAAAAAAGACAAACTCTCATCGTTCGTTCATTCAGTGATAAAATTTTTCTCCCCATTTATCGGGCTTGTAAAAAAAGGATTTGACCACAGGGCTTACAGGGACGCAGTCGATGAATCGATAAATTCCTTTCATGGCGGTCTTAAGAATATCGGGAATAACAGGAACGCTGTTATAAAAGCCACTTTATTATCTTTCCTGGGATGGATGTTTGACATTATGGCTATATATTCGGTATTTCTCGCTATGGGAGAGACGGATATCCATATCAGCATCCTGATAATCACATACACACTTTCAATGATGAGCAGCTGGCTTCCTCTTTTTCTTCCAGGGGGTCTGGGTATTGTGGATGTTACAATGGCCGGGCTTTTCATGTTCGGCGGTGTTTCAGCAGAGGCAGCTGTGGTGGCAGCGTGGCTTTACAGATTGATATACTACTGGCTTAATACTACACTCGGGGGCTTTTATCTTTGGTCGTCATTAAAGCCCAGATAGATCATCTTTCTTGAAGGTGAAAGCGCTGGTGATCTTAACCTGGCCAGGAAGTTCCCCGAAACTTGACTTCAGTATGAGGTTTCCTATTTCTTCATCCATGACCCGGCTTATCCCAATGATCGAAGTCGTTGGTCTTGGGTTGACATCCACAACATAAGGCATGTCCCCAAGCACTATATCCACGCCTGCATATCCCCTGCACCCCAGCGCCTTCGCCGTCTTTTTTGCGACCGCGATCATCTCATCATTCCTTTCACAGTAATATGGCACTATGCCGCCTTTATATGATATTTCATCGTTGATCTCGATAAGCTGTTTGTTGACCGTGAGCGGAAGCTGCGTCTTCCCGGTTATGATGCTTGCACTGAGATGTTCACCTTCGATAAATTTCGTGGCGATAAAACCCTCCTGTAATACTCCAGAGCTGCTCCTGCGGATGCCTTCTGAAGCACAGCCAAACCTTGGTTTTATCACATAATTCCCGCTGTAATCACCGCTTCCTATGGTCTCTGGAACTGGTATCTTTTCTTTTTCAAGGGCACGTGTGCATTCGAGCTTATCTGCACACAGTCGCACAGCTTCAGACGGGCAGCCCAGATTTACAGTATTCTCTTCTACGATCTCAGTGAGGTCGCCAAGGAGTTCATCAGGAGCTATGACAAGCCCGGCATCACATTCTTTCGATATTCTTGAGATAGAATCCTCAAAATTCTCTGTCCTGACAGCCGTTCCTGTATCAAGCAGCATTCCTGATGTAGGATACATTACCTCATGATCGCACGAGACAAAACTTCGCACGAGAGTGCCTAGCATTGCCCGCCCTTCGAGTATGAATTCGGGAATACCTGCGCCAACCGCGTATTCTGCGACCATTATTTTCATGATACACAAAATGCTTTTGTTCGTATTAAAATTGTGCGAAATATCCTCGATCATGGACAACTCTGGTGGCCAAGTTTTAATATGTCTCAAACACATGATTAACATGAAAATATATGATCTTGAACTTCCAGCTTACGACGGTTGAATCTAAAACCTATTCAACCACAGAGGATATTCGAAAATACAAGAATATCAACATTAACTACGATGTTAACCTGAAAAACCCTTCAATAGTTATTGAGAAAACGCCTTTTGGTGAAAAATCAGTATTGCGGGTGGAATATTCCTTTTCGATCAATTATTTATCCCCGAATATCGGTCATATCAGGTTCGAAGGATTATCCGACTATTACAGCGAGGAAGACCTCAAGGAACTCAAGGAAAAATGGGATTCCGGGAAAGCTCCGGGCGATATCCAGAATGAGCTTGCCAATTCCATGGTAGCGAACCTTGCGCCTCTTGCTCTTTTGCTGTCAAAATCATTGGGGCTTCCCCCATCAATGCCCGTGCCCGTTATCAATTTCCAGCAGGCGCAGAAGAAAAAAGAAGAGCCAACCTATTATCACGGATAGCTGCTATCTATTATAGATAGCTAATATCTTTTTTTTTCAATCGGTATTAATTTAAAATGTCTCTTTTAATCCCTGGATCTTAAGATGAGAACCTATCGGACAGTAAGCTTTAGATAACCCGCGCATGAGTTTGCAGGGAGCTTCCGGGCACTGGATGCAGTAATTAATATTCTTTTCCACTGCGCAATTATAAACAATGCAGGGGTGTTTTTCTCTATTTTCGTCTTCGCAGCCAAGGCATTCATTACCATATTGTTTGCATAATCCACATGCAATACCGCATCTTCCGATAAGAATTTCCATTCGATCTCCTATCCTTATTCTACAATATTAACTCGTTATTGTAGTATTTAAATCTAATTAACCGCAAAATTTGAAAAATATTTTCAATCAGTCTTTCTGTTCGTCATTATGAATTTAGCAATGACGACCGCACCAAAAATTATCCCGATGGATATAGGGTAATAAGAAGATCTTATGATGTTCCACTTATCTGCGAAAATCAGGTATCCTGTGACTAAAAGTACAAGAGCGGCTATCAGACCTGATAATTCAAGGGGTACTTTAATTTTACCGATAGTTATTTTATTCATGTTCTCAAGTCTTTCAAGCCTGCGATCTGCATCAGAAAACGCTTCGAGTTTTTGCTTGAAATTCCTGTTAGTCTCATCAAGACTCGCCAATCCTGCCTGCGTAATTTCAATTTTTCTCTCAATTTCATTCAGGACGTTTGCATTTCCGGAGTTTTTTATCTCATCAACGGATTTAGCAAGAGTTGCGATCTGATATGTTAATTCTTCAATTTCATTATGGATATCATATTCCTCTTTGGCGCCCTGTTCGCCGCCTTTCCCCTGTGATTTGTATGATAGCCTCCTTTCCACAGCCCTGAGGCGTCCATCAACGCTTCTCACGCTCTGGTCAAGCGCCTCAAGCCTTCCGTGAATATCTACGCCCGTTATTGTTTCCTCACTATTTTTAGACACAAGTTTCACCACTCAAATGGGTTCTCGATGACTATGATATTGATATATATAGTTTTCACATTAATATTTTAATAATAAAAATATTATACTTTGTATCAACTTGAATAAAATAAAACGATTTATAAGCTTTGGCCATATCAAAGAAAACAAAATATGGTTTCATTAATCAGTGACGAGCGCGGGACAATGGAAATCCCCATGCGCTTTGTGGTATATGTAATGATCACAGGAGCGATCATAGCGCTTGTTGTTATCGGAATATCGAATCTTAAACCCGGCATGACCGTGGATACACTTGAAAAGCAGATCGGGGCGATGAAAGTCTCACTGGCCGCAATGCAATCAGGCGCAGCTCGAAACCTGATAGACCCTGCCTCTGCGGGGGGGAATATTCGCACTTACAAAATAGTCCTTCCTGAAGATGCCGGATACCTTGCTTTCGGGGCTGACCCTGACCCTGATAATGATGGCAATTTGACGAACACGAAGGAAAACATTTTAACAGACAAGGGAAACATAATAATTTTCAGTTCAAGCGCGGGTAAGAAAATAATCCCGCTTGATGAAAATATCGAAATACGCGAAGGTATTTTTGAGAACGGGCGGTGGGTTATGAACAGGGCCGGAGGCAAACAGTATGGAGTCGTAATAAGGGGCAGCGGAAGATCAGAGATCACGTTTGAACTTGTTTACGACCCAGTCTCAAAGACAAGGTACACACTTTCTCATTACACGGATGACCTGAATGCTTTCATATATCCTTATGACCCGGCTGCGTTTCCCAACAGAGTGTGGGTATCTGTTGACCCGAACTGGATACCTGCTGATGGGGTAACAGATGCCGATGTTATTGTGCAGTTAAAGGATGAAAGAGGACGCAATGCTGCAAAGGACGGTGTTGAATTGAACCTGACCGCTTCTGGCGGGACGTTGGGGCGCGGGAATTTAACAACAGTGAATGGCATGGCAAAAACGAATGTCATTTCAGATAAGGCAGGTACTGTGTTGATCACTGCAAGCTCTAAAGGGTTGAATCCGGGCTCTACTTATCTGACAGTAAAGCAGGTCCCGATAGTCCTGGATTTCGGGACGTGGCTGTACAGTGAAGGTGATGAACTGACTGCTTCTTTTACCACAGATCAGAGACTGGAGTACGGTGTCTTGTTCAGAGGGAATGGTACGAAACTCTCATTACCGTTTTTTGGTACGTGGTGGCCGAATGCCTCAATATATATCGATGGCGCAAAAGCAGGCGAAGTAATGATAGACAGCGAGGCAATGCTTGTTAAGAACTTTCCCAGGATAACCCTGGCGCCGGGAGTACATGCAATAAATGTCAGGTTGACCAATGATAAATTTCTCCCGTATGCGGGGGACACGAACCTGTATGTTGAGAGCGTGACGTTGTCAGAATGATCATTTTTAAAATTTCAGAACCCTTTTATTTCTATAATTCGTATAGTCATACATGGACAATAAAACCGAAACCAGTGCAGATACAGAGCTTTCGGTCATAAAAACGCAAGCCCTCACCCGGAAATACGGCAAAATATCTGCCGTAGACAGCCTTGATCTTGAAGTTGAAGAAGGTGAGATATTCGGTCTCCTGGGTCCGAACGGCGCAGGCAAGACCACACTCATCTCAATGCTGTGCACGATGCTGAAACCCACATCAGGCAGGGCATGGGTGAACGGTTTTGATGTCGTGAAAGAGCCTGGAAAGGTCAGGAAATCCATAGGCATCGTATTCCAGGCCCCAAGCGTGGACGACCTTCTCACAGGACGGGAGAATCTTTCAATGCACAATCTTCTCTTTGGCGTTCCTCGTGAAATAAGGAAGCAGCGCATCGATGAAGTCCTGTCTATCGTAGACCTGGAAAAGCGCGCCGACGATCTTGTCAATACTTATTCAGGCGGC
>JAHIFK010000107.1 GCA_018900975.1 Methanobacteriota archaeon | reverse complement strand
GAACTTCGCTGCTCTCATATCCGAAGATCTTCTTTGCTGCATCGTTCCAGAAAACGATCTTTCCGTGGCCATCCGAAGAGATTATCGCGTCATTTGCAGACTGAGCTACAGAGCGGAAGCGTTCCTCGCTTTCTCTGAGAGCGATCTCTGCCAGCTTACGCTCGGTGATGTCCTGCCATGTTCCAACTATATGGCTTATTTTCCCATCAGGATTTTTAATAAGGCGGAGCGAGTCCCCGAACACCCTGTACGACCCGTCAGATATTTTCCATCTGTATTCATAGTAATATTCGCCCTTTTCGAAAAGCAGGGTAAGCTCTTCGAATACTTTTTGTTTATCCTCAGGATGGATATTGTCAGCCCAGAATGAAGGATTTGATGTGAAATCCCCGGGTTTATAACCTGTAATACGGGTCACACTTTTGCTAATATATGTTACTGCGAAATCACCCTCAGCTTTGCAGGTATATGGGATAAGCGGCAGGGAGTCAATCATAATTGATATCTGTTCACCTGTCCTCTTCAGTTCATCCTCAGCCCGCCTGTGTTCTTCTATCTCATCTGAAATGTTGCGCACCATTTTATTGAAAGCATCTGAAAGGATACCAGTCTCGTCATTCGATCTGATATCAACGCTGGTATCCAGTTTGCCTCTGCTTATCTCACGAGCCGCTTCAGTCAGTTTGATTATGGGATTGGAGATCGAGATGGATATCACGGCGCCGATAACTATCGACATGATAAACGTGATCAGGCTGACAAGCAAGATCGCATCCCTTGTTGATTTGATGGTGCCCTCGACTTGTTCTGATCTCTCATCAAATTCCGTATATTCATATTCAAGAGCTTCGTCGATCGCTTCAATGAGTTCTTTCTCAGCAGCATTGATCTCCACATATTCTTTAGAACCCTTGATTGGAGCGCCGCTATTCCCCAGTTCCAGAATATCATAACATGATCTGTTGAATCTTTCAGTGGTTTTTTTAATTTTTTCAAGGCTTCCCTTTTCATCAGGAAAATATTTATCCACAAGCACTTCGTATTTATTCAGGTTGCTGTAATACTCTTCAGTTGCTTTGTTTATTTCTTCATGATATTCATGCTCTGCGCCTTCTGAAAGTGCCCCGTGCGTATAATAATGTATCCGCTCGGAAGTGTGAAATTTCATTTTTTCAAGAGCTTCCATGACAGGGAAGGTCTCTTCCTTCACATCCATGTATGAACTACTAATGGCATTCGTGTTAGTCAATCCGATATAAGCGATAAGCCCTGTCAGCATTGCCACGGTCATGAAGCCTGCGATCAACGTATAAAATATTTTCATGGCTGCCTCTCTGTATGGATGAGGTCAGATCCACAGACATTTCCCTCTATTGCTATAGGCAACGTAAAAGTGAATGTGCTTCCTTCTCCGTACCTGCTATCCACCCATATCCTGCCCCCGTGCAGTTCCACAAGCTTCTTTGATATCGCAAGCCCAAGCCCTGTACCGCCGTAAGTTCGTGTAATATCAGCATTCACCTGCCCGAATTCCCTGAAAAGCTTGCCGAGGTCTTCTTCCCTTATCCCTATACCGGTATCTGAGACAGATATTTTCGCAGTGTCTCCATCCATTTTCGCTCTCACACATACTGTGCCTCCTTCTTTTTTGCTGAATTTTATAGCGTTGTTAAGGAGGTTGAACAGTACCTGCTTGATCCTCTGTTTATCGGCTTCGATAATATCCAGATCAGGATCAAGTTCTTCTTTCAAGACAACCTTATTTTTTGAAGCCCTTTCTTTCAGGAGCGTAATTGTCTCGCCAATGACGATGGGGACTGAAATTTTCTCAATGATAAGTTCGATCTTTCCGGCTTCCACTTTAGAGAGGTCAAGGATATCGTTTATAAGGTTTAACAGGAACTTACTGCTGTTCAGGACATTTTCCACATATCGCTCCTGTTTTACATTAATATCACCCGCGATCTTTTGTCTCAGCAGCTCAGTGAAGCCGATTATCGAGTTAAGAGGCGTGCGCAGTTCATGGCTCATGTTAGCCAGGAATTCAGATTTTGACTTATTGGCAAAGGCAAGTCGTTCGTTCTCGTTATGTATTTCCTCAGCCTTTTTGCGAACGGTTATGTCAGTGGAGATAACGATAATAGAAGTTACTAACTTTGTCTCGGGGTCCTTTAGCGGTGACATTGAACGCATGAGCCACTTTCTCTTATATTCGTGTTCATGCTGCTCTGGTTTTCCAGTTTCGTAAACACGTCGGACTATTTCCATGAAAACGTCAGTCTCAGAAGCCTGGTGGCAATCCCCAAATCCCCGCCCGTAAAAATATCCGATCCCCAGCCGTGCCAGATGCTTAGGATTCATGTACTGATAGTTGCCTTTGCGGTCCACCATATATATGGAAT
>JAHIFK010000106.1 GCA_018900975.1 Methanobacteriota archaeon | reverse complement strand
ATAAAACATTCTTGTTACCTGCATAAACATAATCGTTTCCAATTGCATTCATTATATTCGATCCGAAATTTATCCGAAATTACCTAAGTTTGTAATATGTATATTTTTTTTATTCGTCCGCTATTCGTTCGCTATTCGTCCGTTTCGTTCGCAAAATATATTGGACTCCTTTTTGCATCATAACTGATAGCTATTTTTACCTTCCAGAGCATGTTCGATGGAACACGGATTGCGCGGATGACACGGATGCGCACGGATCAAATTATCCGTGTAAATCCGTCCGATCAGTGTCATCCGTGTTCGATATCGTGGATGTTTCCCCATACAAAAGAGCAAAGATTGCCGCTGTGCTTTGCGATCTTTGCGCCCTTTGCGTTGAGCCGATGTAATTAATCTGCGTTCATCCGCGTTCATCCGCGGTTCCATTTCAATAGGCTCCATAACCACAATCATACTTCTCCCAGCCTACGCATATTTAAATCCCAATTTCGTTAAAATAGTCTTCACTTCCGCATCAATAGCAACATACTCGCTTTCCTCTTCGCGCAATTCTTCTACTATCTCTTCAATCGGACGATATGTATAGGCATCATTAACCTGTATGTAGCGGCTTGGCGAAATATTATAATCATTCTTAACGATCTCATCTTTACCCACCAGCCGGGAAAATTTCTCCACTTCCTTAAAAGCTTTATAAGTCTCAGCAATGCGGTCTATACCTTCCTTTGTTATATAGTTCTTAGGGTCGCCCTTTTCAAACTCCTTACCCGCATGCAAAAGGTAAATTTTATTCTTATGCTGCTTGGCTTTGTTCAGGAAAATGATAATCCCCGGAGCAGAGGTATTGTAAAACAGATTTTCAGGCAGGTAAATCACGCCTTCTATCAGGTCATGTTCAACAAACCATTTGCGGCACTCCTTTTCTTTATTGCTCCCCTGATTGCCACTACCACGGCTGGCGGCTCCAGTATCCAGTACTACACCACCTTTCCCTGTTGCATTCAGGCTGCTGTAAATATGCTGCACCCAGCCCCAGTCAATCTTGCCCCCACAAGGACCTGCCGGGAAGCGTTCCATTTCATCATTAATAAAAAAATCGTCATTTATATAGGATAAACTGTCTTTCCCCTGGTTCCACATGGGATTTGCCACAACACGGTCAAACTTTCTTAGTTTGCCTGCGGTTTTGAAAATGGGATTTTTTAGCGTGTCGCCGATTTCAATTTTCCCCTCCATGTCATGTATCACCATGTTCATCTTGCTCATCGCCCAGGTGGAAGCGATAAACTCCTGTCCGTGTAATTGAAGCGGCGCATACTTCTCTTTAGACGGCAGCGCCATTTTTTCTTCCATTGCCATCTCGCATTTAATGAGCAGACCGCCGCTGCCGCAGCAGGGGTCATAAATTTCCATACCAGGCTCTGCATCCATGATCTTCGCTATGATGAAACCAACTTCGGTAGGTGTGTAAAATTCTCCGGCGCTTTGTCCACTTCCTTCTGCGAACTTGCGTATCAGGTACTCGTAACTGCGCCCGATAATATCAGGCTCCACATCTTTCAATCCCAATCGCTTTTCGGAAATCTTTTCAATCAGTTTGCTCAATCGGTCATCATCAATATCACGCTGCCCGTGTGTGGTAGCGTTAAAGTCAACACGGTCAATGATTCCTTGCAGGTCTTTATTTTCTTTGGCTACGTCACGAAGAATATCGGTAAGCTGCTGCCCAATTTTATCGGACAATTTTCTAACCACATCCCATGTTCTTTCCTTTTCGATGTCTTTGGGCTTAATGGGTATGTAAAAACGGACTATTGATTTATCCCGTTCCACCAATTGAAGGGCTTTCGTTCTGCTGTTTACTTTTTCTGCAATACGGTCAATCTCATCATCAAACACATCGCACAATCGCTTTATAAAAATCAAGGGGAGAATATAATCTTTGAATTTAGCTGCATCAGCCGCACCTCTTATACTGCAAGTAGCATCCCATATCCAGCTTTCCATGGATTTTACTTTCTCACCGTTTCCGTTTGTTTTTGCCATTTATCGAATTTCCTTTACTATTCAAATAAATCCTTTCATACTTCTCTGAGCCTCCTCAAGCACAGGAAGGCTATCAACCAATTCTATTCCAATCCCTGATCCAGTGGCTAAAGGTTCCAGAAAATCATAAACCTCATCGCGTTTGACAAGAAATGCTTGTGGCGCGATTTTAATACGCTCAAAAAAAGTGACGAATTTCTCCAGGAATTTTGGT
>JAHIFK010000105.1 GCA_018900975.1 Methanobacteriota archaeon | reverse complement strand
TCGCCTCTTTTCAGAACTTTCGCGCCACGATAAAACCCTGGAAGCCCTGTATTCCATAGACAGGGTGGTAAGCCAGACCCTGGACATAGAGGAGATTTTACAATCCGCTCTCGCCAGGGCGATGGAATGTATCGATGCTGATTCCGGGAGCATACATCTGCTTGACGAGACGGGAGAAAACCTCATTCTTGAAACCCACAGCGGTCTCTTGTCCCAGGAATTTGTATCCACCATCAGTAAGCTGAAAATGGGGGAAGGGGTTACGGGCAGGGCAGCCAAGATGCAAAAACCAGAGGCATTGGATATTTCCCATTATCCAGACTTTTGGTTACTACCTTATCTGGAAAAGGAAGGTATTTTTTCCCTGGCAAGCACCCCGCTGGTGGCAAAGGGAAAAGTTTTAGGAGCAATGACCTTTACGAATCATGAATACCGCCTTTTTTCTCAGAATGACCTGAATCTTCTGGCTTCTATAGGAAGCCAGATTGGGGTTGCAATCCAGAATGCAACATTGTTTAGCGAATTGGAGAAGCATCATAAAATGCTTGGGGCTCTTTACGCTATTGAAAGTGTGGTGAGCAGATCGTTGAATCTTGAAGAGATATTCGATGTGGCTTTAGCGAAAGCACTTGAAGTGACAGATACAGAAGCGGGGACTTTGTATTCCCTCGACGGAGGAGTTCTGCACTTAGAAGCCGGAGAGGTTTTGCACCTGGAGGCCAGTAAAGGTCTTTCTCCTGAATTCAAAGAAAAGGCACTTATTAGAATGATGGGCGAAGGAATACCTGGAATTGCAGCACAATCAAAAAAACCCATAACTATGGATATTTCTCAATTTCCCAGCCCTAATTTACTTCCTTACGTCTCAAAAGAAGGACTTGTTTCATTTATCGGAACTCCTTTGATGTCAAAAGGGAAAGTGGTTGGCGCACTTGCCCTCGGGACAAAGAAAAAGCGAATATTCACAAAGGATGACCTTGATCTATTGTTCTCAATTGGAAATGCAATAGGCATCGCTGTAAGGAATGCAAAACTTTACACGAAGGAGAGGGATAAGACAAGGCATATCAGAGCCCTGTACAGGATTGCCCGAGCAATTAAGGTATGCATACTATGCGATATTGGGGAGATCTTTGATGCCATGGTTGGCGAGATGAGGAACATCCTGTCCTTTGATAGGATAAGTATCAGCCTGTCAAGAGAAGAGATGGTGGAGGTCTTCGCCCTGGCGGAGGACATCAAGATTCCAGAGCTCGGGGGAGGTGCAAGGATACCCAGGGAAAAGTCTAACTGTGGATTAGTCCTTGACCGCGGAGCAGGGTTGATAAGAAGCATTGGTAAAGAAACACCCTTCTACGAAGACACAATCCTTTTTAAGAAAGGCATTAGATCTATAATCCAGGTACCCCTTATCTCCAGGGGGGAAAGGATTGGGGTTTTCAGCCTTGAGAGCTGCAAGCCTGAGGCATATACTAAAAGAGACTTAAGCCTTGCCCAGGCAATCGCTGACCAGATCGCCACTTCTATCGAGAACATGCGCCTCTATGAAGATCTGGAGAAGGCAAACCTTGAGCTGGAGAAACGGATCAAAGAATTTGAGGAGTTCCACACGCTTGCAGTGGGAAGAGAGCTTCGGATGATGGAACTCAAAGAAAGGATACAGAGCCTTGAGGGAAGGAAATGATTTCAATTAATAACTGACTTTCAGTCCTTCCTTTTCTGCTGCCATCAGGAAAAGTACATGTTGAATTGTCCCATGACCTGGATATCCAACATTCTTGCCTCTCAGGTCTTTAAACGAAGTTATATTGTTAGCTACAACGATCACCGAGCCTTCATTATTCATCCCAGAAATTACCCCAACCCGCGCGTCGTCTATTGAGAAATTATTGCTGTTTATTCGATGAATAATAACAGGAGGTATTCCCAGACTACCGATATCCACAGTTCCGGCTTTGAAACCTTTCTGCATCTCTAATACTCCATTCTGGAACGGAGCACCTTCGGCTAAAGTTAAATTTATTCCAACATCTCTATACCAACCTTTTTTCAATGCCACATAGAATGGTAGTTCGTGGACGTCATTGATAAGGTAACCGTAACGAATTGTCACTGATTTTTCAAGAGCGAGGTCGGTAAGATTGGAATCTTTATTCTGCACAGCCCATTCAACATATTTGTCGGTTATAAGTGAGTTAGCATAATCTGAGGCATTCTTGTATCCTGATTGATTCCATTTCTCTGGGTCAAAAATGCCAAAGTCATTTATACGCTCAATAAAAGTTTCTGCTCCGGGAATATCTATGTTGTATACGAATTCAACACCCTGAAGGCTCAGGTTCGCTGCAATGGGATCACTTATGCCCCCAAACTCCATTGCAAAGTTTATTAAGTCTTCATGGTCTGGCGAGGTGCTTTTCTTTACATTATTAATATATTCTACTGATTTAAGCTGCACAAGAGCCACGCGCTTGAGAATTTCATCAGCGTTTGCTGTTTTCTTATACCAGTCATAATCGTATGCAATAACACAGCAGGGATGTCCCTTCCATATTTCACCCGAGTATATCAAAGGTTTTCCAGATCCTTTGGAGATAGCTATTGCAGGATAAGGTTCCCACATTATAAACCCAGAGATTTCACCTGTCTTGAGTCTCTGCAACATATCTGGTCCGGTCATTTTCACAAGATTAATAGGCTCGCTGACTTCCGGGGCTTTTTTATCTTCAAGGCATCCTGTTATTAGTATTACCAAACTAACAACCAACAAGATTGAATTTTTCATGCCTTCCCTCTGTAATTTATTATCATCTCTACAACACGATATTTAACGAATAGTATTTATAATTATGTAAACCTATGGTACTACGCAAACAATAACATTTATATATAGAATCGTGATAAAATGATGTTCAAATATCTTTTATTCCTCTTAATGCTTCTGCCTATATCGGTAATGGCATACTTTTCTATAGTTCCATATTCTCAAGCCCTGGAAGAGCAGATTGTGACAGGGAATCTTGCTACCGCCAGGGAAGTCTCCTATCTCGTGGAAGAGCACTTCAACTGGAGCATCAAGGTCGGAAGCTACTTTGTTTCAACCCCGAGGCTGGTATACTCGGTTGAGAATAGGGATATAGGGGGTGTTACTGAAAGGCTGGCTCTCCTCCTGGCTTCTGTACCAGATATAGATCGGGCATACATTACTACGCCTGAAGGAATCCTCTGGGTGGACTATCCCCCAAACCCAGAGGTATGGGGAAATAACAAGTCCCACTTGGACTGGTATAAGGGGGTATCCAGAGGCTGGCAGCCCTGCGTCTCCGAATTATACATGCGAGAAACCCTTGAGTCGAGATATGTTGTCTCGGTGGCTATCCCGGTTAGGAACGAAAGCAGGGTGATAGGGATAGTTGTAATGCAGCATAGACTTGAAACCATCCAGAAATGGGTTGCCCCAGTTAGATTGGGCAAGAGCGGCATAATCTATATCGTGGACAAGAATGGGAGGATTGTTGCCCACCCAAGGGAAGACCTCAGGCAGCCTCCAGACTATTCCAGCATACCCATAGTCGGCAAGGTCTTACTTGGAGGGGAGGGAGTCGAAGAGGTCTACAGTCCTTTTGAGAATGAAAAGATGCTTGCTGCCTATGTACCTGTTAAGGGTATGGGGATGGGAGTAATAGCCCAGCAGCCGACCGAGGAAGCTTTCGCGGCTGTAAAGCTCCATACAAACCTGAGTCTTATCCTCATCGCCCTGACCGGAATATTTGCAGCCCTGGTTGCAAGGGCGTATGATAAGAATAGGGAACTGTATTGCAAACTCACTGTCCAGCACAAAGAACTTGAGAAGAGAACAGAGGAACTTTCTACCCTCTACGAAGTGGACAGGGTTACAGGCCGCACCCTGAATCTGGATGAGGTGATGAACTCTGCCCTGAACAAGCTGATAGAGGTGACTGGCGTAGATTCTGGCGATGTTTACCTGATGGATGAAAAATCT
>JAHIFK010000008.1 GCA_018900975.1 Methanobacteriota archaeon | reverse complement strand
TGCCAGTAAGAGTTAAGACGGTTATTTTGATTTCAATCCTGCCAGTTTATGCCAATAATGAAGATCCCGTTGCGCTTGATGTACTCTGATTCGATATCCTTACCAGTAAAGCCATCTTTGAGAAGTGAAACTCTTTCCTCCCTGGATCCGAGTGAAAAACTATTGTTACATTCTTTTCCACTATCTTTTTCTACAGTAAGGGTTCGCTCAGGAAAAGGACGCCTGTAATTCTGGTCACACAATGAAACTTCGATCTCTATCATGTTTATCTTTTCGTTTGGTTTTAATTAATAGGAATGTGCCCGTCTCATGCATTGAATTGTTGTGGAATTGCGGCTTATGTAGACCTGATGAGGGAGGCAGGCACGCTAAATTCCCAACTCCAGTTGTTCACTCGCTGGTAAACAATACAATGAATACCTTCATAGTATTTAAAATTTTCTAATCGTTCATTTATTTTTAAACGATAATGGAAACAATGGTTTGAAAGCAAATAATATGAAGGTAGTACTTTTGAATTTCTGTTACCTTTTCAGGGAGTATTAAATACAAGCAAGTTTTTAAAGAATAGTGCAAAATAAATCCTCAGTCAAATGTTATCTCTAAATATTAATATGAAAAAAAATCCAAAATTAGCAGAATCCAGTACTGAAAAATCTCAAACCCCGGATGAAGACTTCCCTATCGTTGGCATTGGAGCCTCCGCGGGTGGGCTGCGAAAACGGGCAGAAGATGCACTGCAAGGAAAAACTGAGGAACAGCAAGAGCTATCTATCAGAGATGCAAGGAGTCTGATCCATGAACTGCAGTTGCACCAGATCGAACTGGAAATGCAGAATGAAGAACTTCGCAGGGCGCAAAAAGAGCTCGAAGAGTCGCGCGACAGGTATTCAGACCTGTATGATTTTGCCCCCGTTGGTTATTTTTCTTTCGATAAAAATGGGCTTATCATAGAAGTAAATCTGACCGGCGCTAAAAAATTAGGGGTAGAAAGAAACTTTTTGATCAAGAAACCATTTTCGCTTTTTATTTCCCCGGGTAGTAAGGATGTGTTTTATCTGCACCTGCGGCAAGTTTTCAGGACAGGCGTTAGACAGACCTGCAATCTCAAAGTTGTGGATAAGAAGGGAGTTCAGTTAGATGTACAATTGGAAAGCCTATCGGTACAGGTGGGGAATTCTGTTCATTGCAGGACAGCGATGAGCAATATCACTGAAAGCAAGCTGGCTGAGGAGGTCGCCCAGGAAGCCCGCATATATGCCGAGAGCATAATAGAAACAGTTCGCGAGCCCCTTGTGGTACTGGATGAAGATTTAAAGGTAATCTCAGCCAACCACAGCTTCTATAGTACCTTCGAAGTGACACCCGATGAAACTGTGGGGAATTTGATCTACAACATTGGAAACCGACAATGGGATATCCCCGCGCTTCGGACGTTGCTTGAGGAGATTCTTCCAAACAAAACACAGTTCAATGACTACGAAGTTTCGCATAAGTTCCAAACAATTGGTCAAAAAATAATGCTTCTCAATGCCCGTCAAATATCTCAGGAAGTAATCGGTACACCGATAATACTCCTTGCCATTGAAGACATCACAGAGCGCAAAAAATTAGAATTACTGCATCTTGAGAATGAGCGCCTGATCACCGCAGCCAAAGCAAGATCAGAGTTTTTGACGATTATGAACCATGAATTGCGGACTCCTCTAACATCTGTTATCGGATATTCAATAATTTTGGAGGGGAAGACCCAGGGTGAATTGAATGAAAAACAGGGGTTCTTTGTGGATAATATTCTTAAAAGCAGCAAACACTTGCTTGATCTTATTAATAATTTTCTCGGACTTGCCAAAACAGAAGCAGGAAAGCAGGAAATGATCTTTGAAGAAATATCTGTTCCTGATGCAATAAATGAGATATTCGAGCTAATCAAAGAGAATGCTATAGGGCATGATATAATCCTGAGAAAAGAATTTGACCCGGAAATGCTGTCTATACAGGCGGACAGAATGGCACTCAAGCAGATGCTATTTAATATGCTAAGCAACGCAATAAAATTCAGTAAAAAAGAAGGAGGGATCATTACCGTATCGACAAAAAGAGAAAATGATATGGTGAAAATATCAGTTGCTGATACTGGTATTGGGATAAAGGAAGAAGATATACCAAGACTTTTCCAGAAGTTTGAGCAGCTTGATTCAGGAATATCCAGAAAATACGATGGGACTGGTCTTGGACTCGCGATTACAAAGCAGCTTGTCGACATGCACGGAGGGAAAATCTGGGTTGAAAGCAAATATGGTGAAGGGAGTAATTTCATCTTTTTACTGCCTATCGGAGGGAAAAAAATAGAATAATCTACTCAATCAAACGAACTCGTCCTATCAATCACCTGCGCCTTTTGCGTTCTGACAAATTATTATATAGTTTGCTTGCCATGAATCTTCAGGAGTCCTTATGACAAAAAATAATACCAGAGTGCTTGTTGTATTTTACAGCATGACAGGGAATGTGGCAAAACTTGCAAAGGAAGTGGCAAATGGGGCAGGGAGTGTACCAGACACTGAAGTCAGGATAAGACAGGTCGATGAGCTTATCCCGAAAGATAAATTCAACGATATCATGAAGAAGGTAAAAGAGGAACTTAAGGACATCCCGATGGCTACTATGGAAGACCTTGAGTGGGCCGATGGCATTGCATTTGGCACTCCGACACGCTATGGCAACATGAGTTCCCAGATGAAGAACTTCATCGATAAAACCGGTGGGCTATGGATGAAAGGAGCACTGATAAGCAAGGTAGCAGGAGTATTCACGAGTACCAGCACCCAGCATGGAGGTCAGGAGACCACTATCATCACCTCGATGGTGCCTTTGCTCCACCACGGCATGATAATATTGGGCGTGCCGTACTCAGAACAGGCGCTTTTCTATATAGACCATGTTAGCGGCGGCTCCCCATACGGGGCGTCCTCGGTCTCAGGACCAATGGCTGATAGATCGCCGATAGAGAATGACATCGTGGTCGCAATGGCTCTTGGAAAGAGGATAGCCGAGGTTAGCAAAAAGATCACAGGCAAATAGCTCAATACTCAGTATCCAGCCAGGAACATTATCCCGAACAGTATAAATAGTGCGCCCGCACCCAGTTTTATTTTTGATAACGGCACGATCTCGCACAGCTTTTTGCCGAGGAATATTCCAACCAGGCTTATCAGCCCGAGCGCAAGCAGCGCGCCTGTAAATACCAGATATGGAGATTCATATTTTGCCACAAGTGTAACGGCTGAGAGCTGTGTCTTGTCCCCCATCTCTGCAAGTGCTATCATGCTGAATGCGGATAGGAGGGGATTGCCTATAGGGGCTGCATCCTCTGTTTCGCAGCTTTCTTTTGATAACAGCATGATGACTCCAAAAGCCACGAACAGCAACCCTGCGAGTATCCGTATCACGTCCTGGGGTATGAATCTATAAATCACATCGCCAACCAGTACACCAAGGCCGGTAACAAGGGCAAAGGCAAGTATAACTCCTGTAAAAACCTTCCTCCTATCGTATCTTGTAGATAATGCGATCACTGCAAGCTGCGTCTTGTCGCCGAACTCAGCAAGCGCGATGAGGCTGAAGGTTGTGAGAAGGGGTGTGAGGTCCATATATATCCCTACAAATCCAGTGTCCCTGAACGCATTCTCTTTACCTCTTGGTTTTTGAATTCAAGATTTCCAAAACTTTTTCAGGTCCGTTCAGTTTCACTTTAAGTTCATCCAGAACTTTAAGGCCCAGAAGGATTTCATTGCATTCGGGCATTGTCCATACGTCAATATCTATATGAAGTTTTCCAATACAGAGTTTTGCCGGGGCGCTCCTCATTTTCATTATCATTCCATTGACTGTTTCTATTATTGGAAATTCTAAAGCAGAATGCTCATATTTTCGAAAACCAAGTTTCTCATATAATCTTGAGGGAATGAGGACATACCCTTCAAATCCTGTATCAACCATCATGGTCAACTCTTGATATTTAATGGGGCCCATCAGAGTGCCTCTGATTACAGGATGAAATTTATCAAAAATCCTCTCGTAATCATAATTCATGTCGTTCACTCGTAGCAATTCTCAGGGAACTACCAAACATTCTTGCACGCAACGGCCTCTTTGAGATTTTTGTCACCAGGGCATTCTTGTATGGGGAGGAAAGAGACCATGCTTTTTCAAGAGAGTCCTCTGCTCCAAGCAATTTGCCATCCGCGATAACAACATACTTACCGGGATACTTCTTTTCTAATTGTTTTTTCATTTTTTTGTAAATCAGGTCATTTGTTGCCTTTTCGTCTGATATTTCATCAGAATCCGATGTCCATATGCCAATCGCTTCTTCAAATGCTCTGCTGAGGCTAACATTTTTTTTTGCTGCAGCGCTCTTAAAAAGTCTGTATCGCTTTTCGTCAACTTTTCTCAAGTGCACGTTTATTGTCATAAATGTGTAAATGGTTGATTTGGTTGATATAGTTTGCATTAATAAATTATCTATTATCGAGAATAAATCACTTTCTCCTCTCAAACTGCAGCATATACAGGTCAGGTCTTGGCGTCTTCCCCTCACCCCGCGCGAAATCAGGATAACACCTGCTGCACAGCACGCGCCAGTTAAGCGAAGCAACAATAGAACTTCCGGGCACAATGCGCGCAAATATAACCGAAGGCTTGACGTCAAGATTCACTGCCATCTCCTTCACAAGCGCCAGCATCTGCGGCTCGAACACCTCAAGGTCATCCACTTCAAGCCCCCGCATATTAGTGGTGATCCCCGTGCATCCGCAGGGCAGGGCAAATATGTCAAGCTCTATTAACAGTATGGGTCTACCAATCAGTTTCCTGAGTTTTTCTTCAAATCCTGCTCTGTTTTTTAAAAGTTCTGACGTTATCATGATTTCTCCGTGAATGTATCAAGGGACGTAAGTGCTGCAAGTTCAGTCCCGCCTCCTGAATATACCTGTGTGACCTTTTTCGTAAAGGCTTTGCAGTAGCCGCATTTGATGCATACTTTTTTACAGTTCATCCACTGTTTCGCAAGTACGCCATCAAGGCTCTTGTTGGGAATATAGAACAGGTCTTTCAGTTCTTTTGGGCAGTCGAGAAGGTCCATCAGGTTCCCATCATAGCTTTCCCCATAATATGCGTTAACGCAGTTCAGTATCCAGTCAACAAAATGAGTCCTGCCCCCTATTTTATAGACATCCGTGATATCCCTGTACAATTTGAGGTCCTCAGGTCTTATCCAGGGAGATTTGATTATCTGCTGGGGATCATCGATCCTGAGTTCCAGGCATTTGAAATAATAATAATCGTCCAGCACGTTTGGTCTTGGTTCTGGCCCGAATGCGTGCGAGAAAAAGTTAAAATGCGCGTACCTGAAAGGACAGCGATACAGGCAGCCCTCGTTCACCAGCAGCTTTAGTTCGCAATCCACAGAGTCCCGGATGGCATGCAGCACATCGAAGTGCCTGTTCACGTTGGAATCGATGACGATGGAATCTGCGCCAAGATCGACGAACATTTCCGCCTTCTGCGGCGAATCAACGAACGCGAGCACTGAAACAACGACCATGACATCATCAAAGTCCCTTGCTATTGTTTCTACAAGGTAGGGATCAGCCACAACGATGGAATCAACTCCCATGTTCGCAAGCTGTTCGATATACCAGTGATTGATCCTGAAACCCTCTGGCGTAAGCTGGCGTCCCCCCATGCAGCTTGAGTTCAGTACCATTTCCATCTTTACCCCGCGCTTGTGGGCGTACTCGGTCTGCGCTGCGATATCTTCAAGCTGCGGAGAGGCAAGATTGCTCCTACCTGTGCCTATGTAATCAGGGGAACCTGCCATGAAGATAGAGTATATCTTATCTTTTTCTGTGAGCAGTTCCTTAAGGCTGTTGATATGTCCTGGGGAAGGGACAAAGAGTTTCATGCTTTTCCCTGTTAATTGCATTCGAGATAAATGTTTTGCAGGTTTTATGGACTATCATCCTCTTATGATCCGCCACCCAGATCTTAAGACCTGCCTGTTTGAGATAAATCTTGCCACGGGAGGTATTAATCGAACTGGTATCAGAGCAACTTTCCCCTTAACATCCCAATCTAATGCCTGTCCCGTGAAATCCGGTGTCCATCTTATATTATGTCCGGTGCAGGATAAACCAAGTGCATGCATGAAACCTGTGATAATACCGGTGCATGCGGGATCTTTCAACCCAAAAATGACTCCGATATCAAGATATTTAATTCTGAAAGCATAAAAAAAGCCTTTGAAAAGCCGCAGCAGCGGCCCGATCATATTCAGGAAGTCCCTGACAGGAGGATTTTTCCCGGATTTCTTTGTTTCATTTTGAGGTTCCAGCACCTGCGGCTTTTTTTCCGGAGGTTTTTTTTCCGGAGATATATGACAATATATTCTTCTTCCAAAGATGTGGATTTCTAATTGCTTTTTTTTAAGAGCGTAGCTGAAAAGAAATATTATCCAGCTTACACCAAAGCTTCCATCTATAGTTCCTTCAGACCTGACCGAATTGAAGGAGAAGTTCACTGGAAACAACAGTATGGCAATCACCAGTAATGCGAAAACCGAAACTATTAAAGCAATCATCAACCTGACCGCTTTTGGATTTTAACCTTACCCTGACTTTTCCTCTTTCTGACCCTCTTCCTCTCTACATTTGCATTTTTCCATTATCTCAGGAATTACTTCAGCCAGTTGCGATATTATCCCTTTCTCTTTCACCGAGTATAGTTTCACATCTTCCATGGACACGACAAGAAAAGCTACCGGTTCAATAACACCCCCGCCTCCTCCGCCCCCGCCGAAGCCTTCTTCACCTGTTTTTCCCTTGCCTTCCCCGCCGCCGCTCCCGAATCCGAAACTCACTTTGGTGATGGGTATTATTGTTTTCCCTTCCAATCTTATAGGTTCTCCGATAACGGTTTTCGTGGAGATCATATTGGCTATTTCTTCTGTTACTGTTTTTAATATCTCATCTACTTTCATGATTGAACCCCCTTATTTGAATAATAATTATTCCTTATTTTATTTGTAGTTTACTGTTTTTCAGGAAAGCCGTGATAAGCTGTTTTTCACTGCCATCCACATCGAGCAATTCGATGCCGCTAAATCCTGCATCAATAAGCCATTCCCTGTACTGCGCTTCTGTCCATGTGCCGCCTCTTTCTGTGCTTGCAAGCATGTTCACCGCGAACATCGAAGCTGAAGGGCTTCTTCCGCGAACGAAGTCCTCAATGGCTACCATCCCGCCTGGTTTGAGCAGTTTCCCGGCACGCAAAAAGAGTTTCCGGTTATCTTCCTCAGAATAGATGTGCGTAATATTTCCCATGAACACGATATCGAATGAGTGTCCTTTGAATTCATTCACGAACCCGTCGTCCGTGAAATCACCTTTCTTGAGCATCAGGTCCCTGATACCTGCAAGCCCGAATTCCCTGCCTACATGATCTATGGTCTCAGGCATGTCAAATAGGACTGCCTTCAGTCCTCTTTTCGCAAAAGCTCTTGAATATTTCCCGGGCCCTCCGCCAAGGTCAAGAACATTCCCTGCGTCCTTCTTTCTATTCAGGCACCCTTCAACCACTTTATCAACGAAAGCATCAGGTCTTGAAGCCATCGCATTCATGAACACTGATATGGACTCAGGCTTTTTTCTTCCCTGCTTTTCCCCCTTTATTATTAGAGGAAGCTCAAGCCATGCCTTCATTTTATTCATGAAATGCGGAAGGGAGCCCCCCACATACTCATCGCCGCCTTCAATAAAGAGGGGACGCGCCGTGTCTGCGATTATGTACTTTTCATTTCTCTTTTCCGCGTATCCCATACCGCAAAGCGCCTCAAGTACGATATACATGGCGCGCTTATCTGCGTTGAGTTCGCGGGTCAGGGTGTCGATATCTTTTTCCCGGGTAAGCGCTGAAAATATACCGGTCTTCAGGGCAGAACCAATAAGCACGAGCTTATTCGCGTCTTCGATCGCCCTGTCGAAATCACTCAAATTCCCGGACACTGACCAACCCATGTTTATATAAAATTATCTTCATCGGTTTTTTCGATTTTATATCCTTTGTTTCCACTAAAATAAGTTCATACTTGTCAAAACCAGTCAATATACCTGTCATTGTTTTACCACTCATGGTTTCACAAACAACTACTTTATTCAAGAAATCAGACAAATATGACTTCTGTGACTTTTCATCCATATTCCTTTGCTCTTGGATCATTTTATTCACCCTGTATTTTTGATCAAAAACGAACATCAAGCTTATTGCTAAAATTATGATTCTCCTCTGACCACCCCTAACTATGATCGCTTAATTTATAAAATGTTTGATTGAGATTCACTTTAAAGACAGGATTTATTACACAGGCAATAAAATAAGGAATTAATGTCCTTATCAGATATAATCATCCAGAAAATCCACCTGGACGGTCCGATATCCTTTCGCGACTTCATGGAAATGGCTCTATATTACCCCGGACTTGGATATTATACCTCAGAGAAAGACAAGATCGGAAAAAAAGGGGACTACTACACAAGTCCTAACCTGACCCCTGCATTCGGTGAATTGCTGGGCGTGCAGCTTGAAGAGATGTGGCGCATCCTTGGTGAAAAAGAGTTCACTGTCGTGGAAATGGGAGCAGGAACCGGACTTCTGTCAATGGATGTTCTTAGGTATCTCAAAGGAAACCCCGAATTATCCCAGGACCTTGATTACTGCATCGTAGAAAAAAGCCCTGCTCTTAGAAAAGAACAGCAGGAGAGGCTCGGTGAGAATGCGAGATGGTACAGTTCCCTGGATGAACTCTCAGGAATGACAGGATGCGTGTTCTCCAATGAACTCGTAGATGCATTCCCGGTTCATCAGGTGGTCATGGAAGAGGGACTCATGGAAGTCTTTGTGGATCATAAGGACGGTTTCGTGGAGGTACTTAAACTCGCTTCAGATGAACTCAACGATTACTTCGCAGAGCTTGGAGTTGTCCTGCCTCAAGGATACAGGACCGAGGTAAACCTTGATGCTGTAAAATGGGTCCATGAACTTGGCGAGATACTTGAAAAAGGATTTGTCATCACGATAGATTATGGTTATCCGTCATCCGAATTATACCAGGAGTACAGGAACAGGGGCACCCTCATGTGTTATTACAGGCATACTGTGAACGAAAACCCATACGGACATCCAGGAGAACAGGATATCACATCACACGTAAATTTCTCGGCGCTTTGTCATTGGGGGGGGAAAAACGGACTTGAGCTGTGCGGTTTCACAGACCAGGCGCATTTCATGATGGGACTGGGGATAGATGAATACCTGAAAAAGTTGCAGGAAAAAGACCCGGTGAACTACTGGAAAAAAATGCTTCCCATTAAAACGCTTATGATGGGGATGGGTGAAACTTTCAAAGTCCTGATCCAAAAAAAAGGAGTGGAATGCAACAGCGGGCTTTCTTGCCTTAAGTTGCAGAGCCACTTGAATATATGAAGCAGTTTATCTTTTTGTTTTCGTTGACTTAACTGCTTTCTTGGGTTTTGCTTTTACAACCGTCTTAGGTTTTGCTTTTACTACCTTCTTGGGTTTTGCTTTTACTACCGTCTTAGGTTTTGCTTTTGAAACTGTCTTTGTTTTAGCTTTCATAACTTTCCTCGGTCTTGCTTTCGCAATAGTCTTCGATTTCGCCTTTATTGATTTTTTCGGTTTAGTTGAAACAATTTTCAATATTTTCGGTCTCTCTTTCCACCACGAAGCTGCTGTGGGTAATCCTTTTGCTTTAGTTACCATTTATTTTTCCTCCATACATTCTATATTATTACAGTTATACGTAATCAGATTTAAATATATCGGTCAAAAGCCTTAATTATCTTGCACAAAATAATTGGAAATAATGTTGGATGAAAAAATTTTTGAGATAATCGAACTGTTAAGAAAAGAATATCCAGATGTGAGGGTCGCACTTACGCACTCAAATCCGCTTGAGCTTCTCATTGCAACTATTCTCTCAGCACAATGCACCGATAAACAAGTGAATGTAGTCACACGAAAACTCTTCAAAAAAAAAAGGTCGCTGTATGATTATATTGCGACTTCGCAGGAAGAACTTGAGAAGGAGATATACTCCACTGGTTTCTACAGGAACAAAGCAAAGAACATAAAAAAACGGTGTGCTGCGTTCGTGGGCAGTGCCGAAAGAGCCGCCTGAAAAAGAAGGGATCAAGCGACTTGCTATCCAGACAGAGGACCATCCACTGGAATATGCGGATTTTGAGGGGACGATACCTGAAGGTATGTATGGCGCAGGAACTGTGCGCATCTGGGATAGAGGAGAGTTCAGGCTTGGCTTTTTTTTAAGAGGAAATAATTATGTGGCATGACATTTCGATATTCGGAAAGAAGCTCGTTGACCGCGGACTTGTGGAGTCAAGGTTCGGGAATATCAGCATTCGCATAGCAGATAAAATGCTCATCACAAAGAGTGGTTCATCTCTTGATGAGATAACGGAGAAAAGCATAGTTGAGTTGGATATTGATAAACCCTCAAGTCTTGATGATATCGCTTCATCAGAAACCATAGTCCACAGGACGATATACCAGAAAACTCCGGCTCTTGCGATCATCCATGCACATCCACCTTTTGCGGTTATCGAGTCGCTTCTGGTGGAGAATGATATGATCATCCCATTAAATGTCGAAGGACAGTACTTCCTGCATGAGATCCCTGTTGTTAGAGGCGCGGCAGGGACGGAGGAGCTCGCAAGAATAAACGCTGAGGCTTTGCTCGGACACAAAAGCATCATCGTTTTTAGCCATGGCACGTTCTCTATCGGAAAAACACTTGAGGAAGCTTATTTTGTTACAGAACAGACAGAGCATAGCTGCAAATTGAAATATTATTATGACCTGGCAAGAAAACAGCCTTAAAAACAGATGCAGTAGACATAAAATATCCGTTTTTTCATGCAACCAAGACTATATATATCTTCAGGTGGTAATAACATCCTATCAGTTGGCTTAACAGGTAACTAATAGAGTCAGGGTACATCCCCTCTGTGTGTGCTTCTTTTAGGTTGATTGAATATTTGAATAGAGGGAAAACATTGTTTAATGAAGTACAAGATAAAAATGCTCCTGTCTTAGCAGGCGCTGTCCACGATGTAACTATCGAGGGCATAGCCAGAGAAGGGGATGGAATCGCGCGGATCCAGGGTTTTGTAATTTTTGTGCCCGGGACAAAAGTCGGAGACCAGGTCAAGATAAAGATTGAGAAGGTCTTGCGAAAGTTCGCGATAGCAGCCCTTGAGGCAAATTAACCATACGGAGAAATAAATATGGGCGACGATAGAAGAGGCGGCAGCGGCGGATTCCGAGGCGGAAGAGGCGGCGGTTTTGACGGACCAAGAGAAATGCACAAGGCAACCTGTGCAGATTGCAACCAGGAAACCGAAGTACCTTTCAAACCATCCGGTGACAGACCGGTATATTGCAGGGACTGCTACCAGAAACATAAACCAAAGAGATATTGAATTAATAGATGAATTTAGTAAAAGATAAATGGGTATAGATATGAAATATATCATGCCCCGGACTTTTTTATTAGAAAAATAAACTATACGGAGAAATAAATATGGGCGACGATAGAAGAGGCGGCAGCTTCCGAGGCGGAAGTGGCGGCGGTTTCAGACCAAGCGGTCCAAGAGAAATGCACAAGGCAACTTGCGCTGACTGCAAACAAGAGACCGAAGTACCATTCCAGCCATCCGGTGACAGA
>JAHIFK010000104.1 GCA_018900975.1 Methanobacteriota archaeon | reverse complement strand
CAGGTTCTCAGGAAGCTTACCGGTCTCGATAGCGAGACAAGGATTTTGGTTGAAGTTTTTAACATGGTTGAAACTGAAAAATTTCCGGAAGTTGATACCGAAAACTTTAAGTGATGCTAAACTCACGGTTAAGTTAATTTGTATTTCTATGGACCGGTCGGGAATTGAACCCGAGGCCTCTCCCATGCCAAGGGAGCGATCTACCCCTGATCTACCGGCCCATCAGGATGACTCGCATAGTACACGATTTCAGATAAAGGTATCGATTACTTTTAGGTTATCAGGGTTCTTATTAACTCCACCCCTCTCTCCAACGCCTCCTCTATCTTCGTAACGTCAGTCCCCCCGCCCTGCGCTATCCCAGGCTTTCCTCCTTCACCTCCGCCCACGAGCTTTGACATCTCGCGCACCATCGCCCCTGCGTTCACACCCATCTTCTGGGCGCGCGCCCCTGCAGTGTTATCATAAGATCAAATTCAATGAATATGAGCCGTCACTATTTCTAACGACCAATTTCTTCTGGACCAGGTATTCCATATGCTTATCTATATCATCCACACCAAATTCATTGCCTATCTCCTTTTCAGTAGCATTTCCCTTCTTCAGACGGTCCAGTATCATTTGTGACAGCATATCGCTATATCCCAGATCATGGAAATCCTCAAAATAGGGAATTACAATTGAATAGCGATCCACTAATTCTTCAAGCCCGTTAAAGAAAAAAGCCATCCATGCAGCATTCCTGTTTTGTTCATTCTGCCTGATAATTTCATTGCGTATGGCCTCAAAGTCCAGACCCTGCAGGAATAAGAGATACATGTCCTCCCTATCGCGTTCCCTTGAAGTGACACTTTTGAAGACAAAAATATCCTCCAGAGATAACATATGAATCGAGAGCCTGTCCATCGAAAACAGAGTTAAGGCACGTGCCTTCATTGAGCTTGAAAGACTTAACCCGCCACACACCACATTTACGAATATGTCCCACCTGAACCCATCCTGATTTTCCATTATGAGGCTTGCCTGCATCTGTTTATATGGTCCTCGAATGGCAGGGACGAAATAACCGGTTCGTGTCAGCGCATCTCCCAACTGTTCCATTTCAATCCCTGACCCTACGATGACATCGATGTCCTTTGTAGCATCTTTAAGGTTTTGAAAACTCATTGCCCCACCTCCAATGATGTAAATGTTCATACGGTCTCTTAAAAGTCCATCGAGTCTCTCCATTTCCTTTTTCAGATATTCACGGTCGAACATCTCAACTCACCTTAATGCTGTCAAAGATGTCCATGAATTCATTCCAGGGAAGCACAAAGTTGCTGTTCTTCTTTTTTGTCAGGACATATTCCAGAAGCGACTCTATATGCTCTGGAAGGTCATAAATCCTGGCGGCATCTGGCAGGTTTTTGGCGCCTGACTGCATGATGAGCCCCGCGGCATAGGAGTTGTAGATAGGATTTTGCGGATCGATCAATATCGTGTGAATTATGTGGTCTTCAACGGTCAACCTCCTCCTTGAGTAAAAATAATATCGTGTTCCGGTTATCAGCCTCAATCCATATCTTGAGAATACAGTTATTGCAGAAGCATGGATATCATCCCGTTCAATGGTCTTTCCAGGTTCGTTCTGCGTCTTGAACAGGAATTCCGGACCGCGCTGCCACAGCATTACTGCATCTTCTGCCCGAAGGCGCTGGTTTGCAAAATGGCGCCAGTAGTTTTTTATGAAATCCGCTAATTGTCTGTGCCGTTTGTTGATCACGAATTTTCCTTTTTCTTTGAGTATGAGACCGTATTTTGATAGCTTTGACAGGGCTTCCGATACCGTGTGCCTGTTTAGCGCGGTCATCGCAGCAATATCTGTGATGTTATGCGGATGCATCAGCATGCTCAGGATTTCCATTGAAGAGTAAGAAAAGAGATCTTCTATTGGCAGTCTGGGGTATTCTTTCATGAACTCTTCCAGTGAGCGGGCATGCAGAGTGTCTGAGCATCTGATGAGCGTCTTTTTTCCTTCTCTGTGCTTTTGCGCAAGCCCTTCTTCAACAAGTGAAGATACAGATGTGGAGATCGTGGAATGGTCTAATCCGAGTAGATGAGCTATTTCTGATATGGATTTTGGGTGTTTGAGTTCTTTGAATATTCTAAGGGCGGTGGGAGTTGGTATTATATGGATAATAATACCAACATGATATATAAATGTTGTTGTGGTTATTGGACATTTGAGTTTCAGTCCTCATGCATGAGTCCCTCAACTGTGCTATCCCCGGCTTCCCTCCTCCGCCTCCATCCTACAAATCGGATACAAATCCGGTATCTTACGTGGCTCACAGGTAACCGAACACAGCGCATATGTAAACATTCGCCACTAATAATTTTATATCAGTATCGCTATCAGATAATATGTGAAACTTTGATGAACCCTGATGAAATAGATGAACTTGTTAAAAATAGCGTGGAGATATTGAAAAATATACAGGGATTTGAAAAAGTGAGGTTCATCATGCTCTACGGTTCATCGGTTGAAGGAATACCCCGCGAAGAGTCGGATATTGACCTGTGTATTGATATTGACGCAGATACCGATTACGAGCGCTCAAGTTTCAGGCTGAAGGTCCTGTCAGAGCTTCCTGATCTCTTCGATGTGCAGATATTTGAGCAGCTTCCTCTGTATGTGAAGAAAGAAGTTATTAAGGGGAAAGTGATTTTTTGCCGGGATGAGGAGTATTTATATGAAACTGCGATTTCTGTGATAAAGGAATTTGAGGATTTCAAGTATCGGTTTTATGATTATATTGGGGAGAGGGCGATTACATGAGGACAGAGATAATAAGGACTAAGATTGCGGAGATACAGGAAAGCCTGGAGCTTATTCGGGAGAATTTGCCTGATAGTTTTGAGAATTTCGCACCGCTTGGACTTTTGAAAGACGGGATGTATAAGCGAATTGAGTTCTGCATCCAGAATGTTTTTGATATATGTGCAATCATCAACACAGATCTCAGGTTTGGGATACCACGTTCTGATGACGACATTCATGGGATTCTGTTAAGGAATGGGGTTATTGATGATGAGATGATGGCGAAGCTGAAAGGTATGAAGGGATTTAGGAATATTATTGTGCACAGGTATGCGGGGATTGATGACAGGCTTTCTTATGAGTTTTTAAGCGAGAGGCTTGTGGATTTTGAGGAGTTTATTGGGACGATAACTGATTTTATGAATAGGAAAAGTAACTTTTGAAAGGTGCAAGGATTTGAAACAAGTTTTAAGTGCCTATTCAGCTGTAAATTCACTTAATCTACTAAGAGATTCGTTTATTTTCTTAAGGTCGTCATCGTCGAGTTTTTGTTCACACGCCAGTTTCCTAATGGCTTCAATAGCTTGTTCTGCGTCCCATGTTATGATAACGAAATTTAGCTCAGTGGCAGCTATTATTCCAATTTCTTCAAGGGCACTTACTGCCCGTAATGTTGCATAATTAAGTTTTTGTTCTGCTGAAGCCTTTCCAACCTCTCTGAGTGCATTTACCGCATAGTATGTAGCTTCCTCTAACTTTTGTTTGGCTGCTGTCATTCCATTTTCACGCAGAGTAGTTATTACTTCTATGGTAGAGTCTTCATTTTTATTACTTGCAGCTAACTTTCCGATTCTGGATAGGCGAGCAAAAATATGGTTAAATTCTTTCCCTTTATCTTTTTCAAAATGATATTTTACCTCTCCTTCGCTCGTTACACTTTTGAATAAAAATTCTCCTGTGTTAGTACGATCTTTCCTTAAAATTTTATTTTTTAATATATTGTTAACACGATCTTTGATTGCTCTTAATCCCTCTCTTATGGTATCATAAT
>JAHIFK010000103.1 GCA_018900975.1 Methanobacteriota archaeon | reverse complement strand
GAGAGTCGTAGGAGTGAGGGTGGTAGTCTAAGTTTGCCGGACAAAGCCGTAAGAAATTAAGCCTACCCTTCTCAGCCTACGTTCAACAATAATGTTGAAGCACCTTTTAAGTTATGGGTGCAGTCATCCTATATACGAGATCTTCAGGTGGATAACACCATCAAAGGCGCATTTATAGCAAAAGTACAGGGAAAGATCAGTGTGTCCACAGATCCGGAAGAGAAAAAATTGCTTGAAAGGGCCTTGAGATTGGGTCTTCATGCATTAGATGGGGGAGAAATTCGATGAAATTAATGGAATTATTTGTTCAGGGTTTCGGCCGGTTTGGAACACAAAGAACACTAAATTTTAAGAACGGAGTTAATGTTGTCATTGGACCTAATGAATCCGGTAAATCAACTTTACACAATGCTATTTTAGCTTCGCTATTTCAGCCAGGCAAGGAGGAGTTGGACTCTTATTGCTCATGGAGTGATCCGGACGTTTGTAAAGTGAAATTGACTTATCAAACCAGCAATGGTGATGTATACAGAATATCACGGGACCTGAAATCCAAAAAAGTCGTGGTTGAAAAGCAGGTTGGGACAGATTTTACAGAAGTAGCCAGGACAGAAAAAGCAGCTAAAAATATAATATCTGAGCACATTGGTTTTCATGAAAAACGCGTTTTTGAGAATACTGTATGCGTGACACAGGGAGAAATGGCTGCCTTAAAGGATAAAGCTGCAATAAAACAAATAAAAGATATTATCTCTAATTTGATCACCGGTACAAAAGATACGTCAGCTAATAAGGCAATAGAAACACTGGATAAAAAGATCAAAGAGATCGATGGAGGACCCAGAACTAATGGTCGCCTGGATGAAATCAATAGTGAGATCAAAAACAATAACTCATCGCTTGAGGAAGCAAAAATAAAGGAAAAATCTGCTCTTGATCTCAAAGAAGAACAAAAAGCAATAGAAGAAAAAATAGTCTCAAAAGAATCACACTTTAAAAAATATGAATCAATAAAAATCAAGTATGATGCCATTAAAAAACTTCAGGATGAAAACTCAAATAAGAAAGAAGTTCTTCAAAATTTAATGAATATTATTCAAAAAGTCAAAGATATAAATAGAGAGATCGGGGGAATCGAGGAAGAACTTGAAAGGTTATCAGCATACGAAAATTTATCAAATGAGACGATTTCTGATCTAAGATCTTTAGAAAATAAAAAAAATGAATTGCAGACTGGGATAAATACGATTAAAGAAAAATTAAATAAAGAAATAGATGATTTAAATAGTTCTAAGCCAAACAGATCGAATTATCTTTTATATGCAGGGATTATTATATTCTTGATAAGCGCGGGCGGGCTATTTTTAATTAATTCTTTATTTATCACAGGCATTTTGATCGGTATTATTTTGATCGTATATCATATCATTAGATCAAAAAGTGGCAATGTTATTGCAATCCAAACAAGAATAGAGCAATTTGGATCTGACATACATGAAAAAGAATCATCGATCGAAAATATATCAAAACAAATCGAGAGCTATTATCTTACATTGCCTGCCAGGAACACCAAAGAATTGTCAGAAAAATTGGATATTTATTTAAGAAAAGGGCAGAAAAGAGCAAACCTGACATCTCAAAAAGAGATCCTTCTGGGCAATAACAAACTGAATGAATTAGAACAAAAGAAAGATGATCTTTTAATTGGGATGGGGAAGAATGACAAGAGATTAGAAGAACTTGGAGATCTGAATCTTAGCGCGGAAGAACAGATCCTATTGCAAGGGCTATCTGGATTGAAAAATGAAATAGATGAATTAAAACAACTGAAACAAAATATTATTGGCAAATTAAGTAACATGGATATTGAAAACCCTTCAATAGAATTAGAAGAAGGAATTGAATACAAAAAAGAGCAATTGAACCGATTGCAGGAAAGAAGTATTGCATTAAAAATAGCCAGAGACCTGCTCCAGGACGTCTCAACTGAAATTCAAAAGCAAATGGCCCCTGAACTTGAAGATAAAGCCAATAATATATTAAAAGATATCACGAATAAATACTCAGAAATCTATATTGATCAAAATTTTGATATTCGTGTAATGTCACCTGAAAAAAAGGAGATCATTGCACCTGACTTCCTGAGTTCAGGGGCGAAAGATCAGCTGTATTTTGCATTAAGAGTTGCCACAAGTGATGCATTAAGTAAATCTGTCAATCCACCCTTAATATTGGATGAACCGTTCGGTTCATTTGATTCAGTGAGGCGCGATTTGACTATTTCCCTTCTCAAGAAACTGTCAAAAACATGTCAAATTATTTTAATGACCCATGATGACTACTATAGAACTAATGTAGATAATATTATTGAGTTGAATTAATTTATTTTTTAAGCGACAGTAGATTAAGCTAACATTTCAAAACAAATAAAGAGCCTTGAGCTGGAGGCGCTTACTGATGGCGGTGATGAGCCGGAAGATGAGGATAAATAGGATATTGTTATTCAAAGGGTGAAAAGGAAATAGGTGATCAAATTATCCGTGTGTATCCGCGCAATCCGCGTTCCGTCGGAGGCGCTGTACATTTATAACTCTTGAAATATTAATTCCCCGGCGCCGATACGTCCCCGCGCAACCACCCCACATTAAAATTGAAAAACCACAGAGTGCACAGAGGAACACAGAGAAAAACAGCAACGCTCTGTGCTCTCTGTGTGCTCCGTGGTTAATATTCCGTTCTTTGCCATTCGTGCACCCGCCGCCCATAGCGTTCAGCCCGGATCCGCCTGCGCGCCCGGGTGCTATAGATTCAAGATGGCTGGGGAAGAGGAATAAGGTGATGGGGGTACTGGATGTGAAGGGCTGTGACCCTGCTTTGATCGAAGACCCTGTTCACTTTGGAGAAGAATATATCACTTAAAAAATATTAAATTCCTGGCGCCGATATATCCCCAGGCAACCGCCCCACATCAAAACCCACGTCAGATAAAAACTGCATCTCTAAGCCGCCATCACCATTCACAAGCTCAGCCATCTCTTTTTTTCAGTTCCCATCAATAACGATATGCAAAACCGCAGATGAACGCGGATGAACGCAGATTTACCGAGACGGGAACACGGATGACACGGATTTAACGGATTTTCGCGGATACGAAATCCGTGTGTATCCGCGTCAACCGTTGCGCCAGTTGACGTCGCCCACACGTATGGCTATCGTCATACGTGGAGATCCGCGTTCCGTCGGAGGCGCTGTACATTTATCACTCTTAAAATATTAATCCCCCGGCGCCGATACGTCCCCGCGCAACAACATCACATCAAAATTGAAAAACCACAGAGTGCACAGAGGACACAGGCGCGCCGAGCAAAGCTCATACTCGCCAGCTGGTGAAAATCCAGCACGAGGAAAGGTTAGCCACCACCTCAGAACTGAACCCCACACCCAGTCTGGCAACAGACTGATGTGAAGCTGGGGGGAAGGGATACCAGGCCGCAATACAATGGAAGTGAAGGTTATAAGCCCCGAAATTCTGAAGATCTTGGAAGCCGACGTTATCTGTGTGACGGAAGGCAGTATTCATACCACCATTAGTCCGAACCTCCGGTCTTGGAATATAGCAGAGAGCTCTGGGACATGGCAAGGTGATATGAGTCCAACGGGGTCTAAGACCGCAGCATGGTATCAAATGGAGAGTATGGGAACTCGGGAGACCCAGAATGCTTTCCCTAAAGGAATATGCGATATCAAGCCTATAAACGGTAAGATACTGCAAATAACATTCTGGGAGTCGGATCAGTTCGTAGTACTGTTGAAGCAGGGTAATTCCTGTGGAGGGAAGGGACTGACAGGAGTACGAGTGATATCAGGGGCACATCTACCACACTCAGAGGTGGAGAGTAGATGACAACAAAACTGGTGTTTAAGACTCAAAAAGCTATAACAGTCATAGCTTTAAAAGCTAAGGAAGATCCGGAATGTAAGTTTACGTCATTAGCACATTTGCTTACCGAGGATTTTCTGAAAGAATGTTTCAGGGAGTTAAAGAAAGGAAAATCTCCCGGCATTGATGGAGTAACAGTAGGAGAATATGCGAAGAAACTGGATGAGAATATTACAGATCTAGTAGCAAGGCTTAAAACAAAACAGTACAAACCTCAACCTGTCTTGCGTGTCTATATCCCGAAATCAAACGGTGATAAAAGACCGCTCGGAATCCCGGCTGTTGAAGACAAAATTGTTCAGATGGCGATAAAGATGATTCTCGAAGCGATATTTGAACAAGATTTCATGAACACGTCCTATGGGTTTCGACCGAATCGCAGCTGTCACGACGCTCTAATAGAGTTAGACCATATCATCATGAACGCTCCAGTCAACTTTGTAGTGGACATGGATATTTCAAAGTTCTTTGACACAGTAGACCACAAATGTTTAATGGAGTTTCTGAAACAGAGAATTGTGGATCCAAATCTACTACAGTTGATTAGTCGTTTCTTAAAGTCTGGCATAATGGAAGAAGGAGTTTACTTTGAGACGGATCAAGGTACACCACAAGGTGGGGTGCTGAGTCCCGTACTCGCCAATGTATATCTCCACTATGTGCTGGACTTGTGGTTTAAGACAGAGGTGATTCCGCAGCTAAACGGTTATTCTCAGCTGATACGTTATGCGGATGACTTCATTGTCTGTTTCGAAAAAGAGGAAGAAGCCAGAGTATTTGGTGTTGCGCTGAGACACCGTATGGAAAAGTTCGGACTTACGATCTCCGAAGAGAAGAGTAAGATCATTGAGTTCGGACGATGCGAATGCCTGAGAGCAAAGAAATATGGCAGGAAATGTGAAACCTTTGATTTTCTAGGGTTTACGCACTTCTGCGATAAAACCCGAAGAGGTAAATTCAAGCTCGGGCGAAAGACGTCACGCAAGAAATTCAGTCAGAAGATGAAAGATATGAATATATGGTTGAAAAGTATCCGAAATCGTGTCGAATTGAATGAATGGTGGAAGTTGCTGAGGCCAAAACTGCTTGGCCATTACCGCTATTATGGAATGAGTGGTAACATTAGATTGTTACAGAACTTCTACGATCATACTGTGAGACTCGCATTCAAATGGATAAACAGGCGCAGCCAGAAGAAAAGCTACAGATGGGATCAGTTTCACCATTTCATCCAACTTAATCCACTCCCGAAGCCGAAGATATATACTTCTCTTTACAACCTGAACGCTTAGAGGATGTGCTCCTGAAGAGCCGGATGAGGGAAATCTTCAAGTCCGGTTCTGTGAGGGAGCTCATAGTAACCTTGGGGTTATTACCTCAACAAAAGGTGGGCTATGGGCTCTACTCGACAGAAAAGCAGCATCGCTCTGTGCTCTCTGTGTACTCTGTGGTTGATTATCCTTACTTAACGACATGCCCAACTTGAATAAAACCCCCCCATAAAAAAACAAACCCCAGCCCCCCACCTGCTCCAAACCCCACCGTGCATCCCTGCTCCTGCACCAAGAGAACCAAAAGCGCGCCTCCCCGCGAAGTTCCCCGGCAGCCGCGATCCTGAACACAGGCGAACCGGAAGGCGCCCTAGTATGATGCGGCATTCAGGGCACCTGTATGCTTTCATTTTGATGTGAAGCGGTTGCCCGGGAGCATATCGGCGCCGCGGGAATTAATATTTAAAGAGTGATAAATGTGCGGTGCCTGTGATTTCCTCAGACAAAGCATTTAATCTGCGTTCATCTGCGTTTATCTGCGGTTTCGT
>JAHIFK010000102.1 GCA_018900975.1 Methanobacteriota archaeon | reverse complement strand
TCCGGTCTTGCAGGGCGAGACGCCACCTGTAACCACGATGCTGAACTCTTCCTCACCGCCTTTCGCCGCTGTATTTATCCCAAGTTCTTCAGCCAGGCGCACCATCTTCGGCGGCAGGCTCTTCCAGCGCCAGAAGCCGTGCTTGATGAACTTTTCCGAAAGCCCGTGATCTTTTGCCCAGCCCAGCAGGTACTCGTTCCAGCGCGTGAACAGTTCGGGATGCAGTTCTTTGAACCTGTAGAATTCAGCGCTTAGTTCCGAAGGGCAGAGCCAGCAGCCCACACGCTCAAAGCCCATGTCATATAGGGGATTGTATTTGAGCCTCCGGTAGAAAATATACAGCCATACCTCGATGGCGCGCCAGTCGCGTATGGGGAACACGCTGACCTGTCCAGGAATGAAAGGGTTCTCTTCCTTGGGCGCTATGCGCGAGCGGGCGAAGGATTCGTGTTTTCTCTTTCCGTCGATCGTGAGGCACTTTCGCCCCCCGCGCGTGCATTCCTCCATGACAGAGTTTATTGGTGCAAGCTTACATACCTTGCAGCACCACCTGAAATCCTTTGCAGGAGGGCCGAAACTCGACAGGTTCTCCCAGAAGGCCTCCCCTGCCTCCACTTCGATAAGTTCGATATTATTATTTTTGCAGAACTCTCTGGCAAATTCTATGGTCTCAGGAAATTCCAGGCCTGTATTTGCGAAAAACACCTTAATTGGCTTCTTTACTGCGCTCCTTGTCAGGTCAAGCGTGGTGAGACTGTCCTTCCCCCCGCTGAATGAAACATAGACCGGAGAATCCCTGAACTCCTTCTGGTTTGCTATGCCGCGGATGGTGTTCACAGCATCATTTACAAGCCTTTTCATGTGCGGCGCATTTGCGCGGATAACTTCATCCTTTGAAGGGTTCCTGGATAGAAAAACTGCTTTTCCATTATCAATTTTCTTAACCTTTATGGATTGCCCCGAATTTTTCAACTCGCTGCTTGCCCTGTATGACACACCAAAGCCGCGAAGGTTTCTTGCGATCACAAGGACAGTATCCCCTTTTTCAATGTCTTCTGAACACTCAAGAATTTCACTTCCATCAATGTTTTTTCCGCTGAGATGTCCTCCTCTTGATGATATTTCAACGAACTTTTTCCGGATCCCTGAATCTATGAGCGCCATGGCGCCTTCTATCATCAGGTCAAGCTTGAAAGCCATCTCCAGCATGTCAAATCTCAAAACCCCGAAGTGAAGACCGTCAACTATTATCTCATCTGTCTTATCCTCGCCCGGAATTTTGTTCAGCAGGATAAGCTTTCCTGAAAGTGGATTTGCGCCAAATGAACGGATGATAAGTTCGTTGATAATGCTATCTTCGTGAGAGGAAGAGAAACGAACGTCTCCGGGCTGTGTGAGCGCTATTCGAGCCCCCTTTTCATGGCAGATGCCGCATTCTTCATCAAGCAGGGGAACATTGCATTTATTACACCAGAAGATTACGTTCTGTTCGATCTCGAAATGTTTTGTGTCTTTCATTGGTAGAAGGCGCTCTTGCCATAACATCAGCATATAAACAAATAAAGATAACCTCATTTTTTCGTTCTTGCGAATAATATTTATCAAAAGCCTGCAAATTATCCATCATGGTCTACGTCACATACTTCAGGTGTTTCCGCTGCTCCAGGATGTATAAGCCTGGAGAAATAGAAAAACTGCCCATCCCCAGGTGCAGGATATGCGGTTCTGCGCTTGATGCAGAATACGATTACAACTCCATCAAGAAGGTCATCCTGCGCGATGATTTCATGCGCGATAAGCCGGCGCACTGGAAATACTGGGCTTTCATGCCAGTTAAGGACCTTTCAAAGATCATCACGATGGGCGAGGGCGGAACGCCCCTGCTTGAGAACAGCAGGCTCTGGAAAAAAGGGAGACTTCTCATAAAATACGAGGCGTCAAACCCCACGGGTTCTTTCAAGGACAGGGGATCATCGCTTGAGATAACAAAGGCGCTTGAATTTGGTAAACGAAAGGTGGCTCTGGCTTCAACGGGCAACATGGGGGCGTCAGTGGCAGCGTATGCAGCCTACGCAGGGCTTGAGTGCACTGTGTTCGTACCAGATATCGTTGGAAAAGAGAAGCTTAAGCAAATAAAAGCATACGGCGCAAAAACGATCGAGGTTTCCGGGGACTACTCTGTTGCGATAAAGAACGCAGAAGACTACGTTGTCTCCAATACAGATTCGTTCCTTACAGGCGACTATCCATGGCGCAGCGAGGGGACAAAGACCGTAGGTTTTGAGATAGCAGACCAGTTGTACTGGCATGTGCCCGATCATGTGGTAGTTCCTGTTGGTAATGGCACGCTTATATGGAGTATCTTTGAGGCATTCAGGGAGCTTACGCTTGTGGGGATCACAGACAGGGTA
>JAHIFK010000101.1 GCA_018900975.1 Methanobacteriota archaeon | reverse complement strand
CGGGAGCGGGAGCTTCAACTTCGACAGCATGAGTGGTGTATCGCTGCCGCCGCTTCTAAAAGACCTCGTGTTCATATTTGCTCTCATCGGTTTCGGGACAAAAGCAGGAATCGTGCCTCTTCACATCTGGCTTCCCTATGCCCATCCTGCCGCCCCGAGCAACGTATCTGCATTGATGTCAGGTGTGATGATCAAAACCGCAATATATATGCTGATCCGGGTTTCATTCGATTTCCTGGTGGCCAGCGTGGCATGGTGGGGAATCGCACTTCTTATTATTGCATCAGCCTCTGCGCTTCTTGGAGTCATGTACGCGTTGATGGAACACGACATGAAAAGACTGCTTGCTTATCACAGCGTTGAGAATATAGGGATCATCCTGATCGGGGTCGCAGTTGCTATGATCTTTATGTCCCTGGGGCATCCGGAACTTGCAGCATTTGGATTGATAGCAGCCCTCTATCACACGATAAACCATGCGATCTTCAAGTCCCTGCTTTTCATGGGCGCAGGCTCGCTGATATATTCAACCCATACAAAAAATATCGAAGAGATGGGCGGTCTGATAAAAAAGATGCCATGGACTGCGCTTTTTTTCCTTATCGGTTCTGTATCCATCTCTGCACTGCCTCCGTTTAACGGTTTTGTGAGCGAATGGCTGACCTTCCAGGCGCAGCTTCTCAGCATCAATATTTCGGATAATATCACAAAGATAGCAATACTTTCAAGCGGGGCTGCTCTTGCTCTGACAAGCGCTCTTGCAGCAGCATGTTTTGTAAAAGCTTTCGGGATAAGCTTTCTTGCGCTTCCACGGAGTGAGCATGCACAGCATGCAAAAGAAGTGCCGGGAAGCATGCTGTTCGGGATGGGCATTCTTTCCGTCCTTTGTATAGCTCTTGGAGTACTTCCATTTTATTTTGTAAAGATCCTTAATGATATCGTATCCCCTCTTGTGGGAACAAGCGTAATATCAAAGCTCACTTTTGACCTTTCTATAGCTTCAGGAGCAGGAAGTATCTCGACAATGTGGTTATTCCTTCTACTTTTTATTTTCATCCCGATCATCCTGATACTGGCATTGGCAGCCGGAGGAAGAACAGGTACGAAGACTTATGAAACATGGGGATGCGGGCAGCCTGCGACCACTGGCAGGAATGAATACACGGCAACTGCATTCTCAAAACCTTTCAGGATGTGGTTCGGCAATATATACCGCCCTCACAGGGAGATACATACAACGTATGCGGGTTCGCCATATTTTAAGGAGAGGTTCAGTTTTGAATCCGAGATAGAGCCGATCTTTGAGAAGTATCTTTACTCACCTGTAGCATGGATCGTTCTTGCTTTGTCGAGAGTTCTGAGAGTCATTCAGACAGGGAGCATACAATTATATTTATTGTATATACTGATCACTCTTGTCATCTCGTTGATATATGTGGGAAGCGGGGGGTAGAAGTGACCGTTACAATTCGTGCTGGAATTATGTAAGGATACAATATCTTACGCAATAATCGTAATGTGCAGACTATACGCATTAAGAATAATGAAGCAATTGGAAATCGTTTTATCCTGAAAATCTCTTGGTTTATGCTTACTGTTCCTTCTTTGAGATTTTTTTGTATGCACTTATCACGATCAATAGAACTACGATCGCCACAACTGTAATCTGTATTATCGGCAATCCAGCTTCTTCTACTGTGAATCTGCCAGCCTTTGTCGTCATTTGAACATCAAGCAGGTTGGAATCATATCCTGTTGTCTTTATGTCTATCTGGGATGAACTTCCGGCATCTCCTTTGACCTCGAAGTTGACTTCTACGATCGTACCATCTCCAGATACGCCGCGTGAGTCAGCAATGCTTATACGCATGTTTCCAGGGCTTATCTCGTTTGATTCAACTATCACATTCGGAGCAAGAGTACCGCGTTCAACGCCGGTTCCTTTTATAACAGCAGGATCATAGCTCAAAACTATCCCCATTGCTCCAAGATTTAATGCCCCAGCTATGTTTATGGGGACTTTTACCATCTCTCCTTTTGCTCCCTTAGAATCCATAACACTGACTGTCGTAGCAGCTGCCATTGCATGACCTATCAAAGCCAGTATCATAACAAGAAATCTATTCATCATTCTGCACCTTAATTGAAAAAAGAAAGTTTTAAGTCACAAAAAATGATATAACATTGATTTTATTTACATATGATAGTCCTTCATGGGATATGGAAACCGCCTGAAGCATCAACAGACAGAGGGGACTTTTTCTTATGGGGCGAATCATCCTTTATTTCACCTGTCAAACGCAGAGGACGCCCCCCAAAGTCAGGCGCTTCACATCCATACCAGGCATTAGAAAAAGACCTGAAGATAGCGATAGAGTCCTTTGACTCGGTGCATGGTGGCAATATCAGCAAAAAAGCGCGCTCAAATAAAGTGCCGCTCCTGCTTCCCTCACATTCCAGGTCGCCTCTGGCATCACCGGATATGCTAAAGGACGATAGCGGGGAGAATGCAGAGGAGCCGGTAAGCCTGTCGCAGTGGAAAGTGGATGGTCTTTGCATACCGCCGGAAGATGCGGTCATGCTTCTCAGTTCACTATCAGGAGCATGGACAGAAAACGACAGCGCGGTCATCGGGACAGACCTGCGGTTCTGGAGCAAAGTCTCAAAATTCACAATGGAACTTCTCTCAAAACAGCATTTTGTGCCGGGGATCGTTTTTTCAAAAAACAACATGGCATTTGCCAGGTGGCAGTATGCGCTGAACGATGAGGATGCCAGGATGCGATTTTCCAAGCTTTCGCGCTCCATGCCCCCTGTTTGCCGGGCGCTCGTTCAGAACAGTGTCCCGAACACCCATGAAGCATTCTTATCAGATTATCTCAATAACTCGATCGACAGCTGTATCCGAAGCTGGACGCCGATCTCTGAGATCAGGTCAAAAAAACCCGGTCTCTCTGAAGCATGGCTTAAGTCTCTTGCGACTGGAGAACCGCTCAACGTCCAGGCATCGGGTCTTAAAAACCTCTACGAAGGAATACTGGCATGGAAAGCTCCGATACATGAAATAGAAAGATCAGACTTTCGCACATGCTTCCGTCTTGAACCATCTGATGGTACGTATCCAGATACTTGGAACCTGCGTTATCTCTTGCAGGCATCCAGTGACCCAAGTCTTCTTGTCCCTGCTGAAATGGTCTGGAGAGAATCAAAGGACTCACTCCATTATTTGAACCGCAAGTTCGACCATCCGCAGGAAAAGCTCCTCGCCGACCTTGGAAAAGCCTCCCGGTTATACCCTCCGATCGAGGACAGCCTGGATTCAGCAAGACCAGATTCAGCGCAGCTTACCACGCAGCAGGCATACGCTTTTTTAAAAGAAGCAGTGCCATTATTTACGGAAAGCGGTTTCGGCGTCCTCATACCCCCATGGTGGAATAAAGGCGCAGCAAGCTTGAAGCTCGGAATGAAACTGAACATGAAACCAAAGAAAGAACCGAAGACCAGCAAAAGGCGGTTCGGTTTCGATTCGCTCATTAACTACAACTGGCAGCTTGCTATCGGGGATGAGCCTTTAAGTGAAGAAGAATTCAAGGCTCTTGTAAGCCTGAAAGAGCCGCTCGTGCGCATCAGAGGACAATGGGTAGAGGTGAAAAAAGAAGATATTGAAGCTGCCATCAAGTTCTTCAAATCCAGGGGTCAGGGTGAGATGAAGCTGGGAGAAGCCCTGAGGCTTGGTATTGCAAAGGATGAGACAAATACAGGTCTTCCTGTAAGTGGATTTGCAGCATCGGGATGGCTTTCCGAACTGTTTGAGCGTCTATCTGGCAAAGCTGCCATAACAGAAGAGGCGCAGCCGGATGATTTTGTGGGTGAGCTTCGCCCGTATCAGGTAAAAGGAATGTCGTGGCTTGCGTTCCTCCGGGAATACGGGCTTGGAGCGTGTCTTGCCGATGATATGGGGCTTGGAAAAACCATACAGATGCTTGCCCTGTTATTAAAGGACAAAGAGATGGGTATCGATAAGCCTACGCTATTGATATGTCCCACATCCGTAGTCGGGAACTGGCAGAGAGAAGCAAATAAGTTTGCGCCCTCTCTTAGCGTTATGGTCCACCACGGCATTGCCCGCAAAAAGAAAGAGTTCCTGTCAGCCGTTTGTGAGTACGACCTTGTGATCAGCACCTATGCGCTGGCGCACAGGGATGAAGAAATGTTCTCACAGGTTGAATGGAATGGAGTGGTGCTTGATGAGGCGCAGAACATCAAGAACCAGTTCACAAAACAATCCCAGGCAGTCCGAAAGTTCAAATCGGACTATCGCGTGGCGCTCACAGGCACACCTGTCGAGAACCGCTTATCTGAGCTCTGGTCGATCCTGGAGTTCCTGAATCCAGGCTACCTTGGTTCTGCAGAGGGCTTTAGAAAAAGATTCGCTTTGCCTATTGAGAGGTATAATGACAAAGATGCGGGGATAAAGCTCAGGAGCATTGTTTCACCTTTCATACTTCGCCGACTGAAAACCGATCCGACAATTATTAAAGACCTTCCTGATAAGATCGAGATGAAGGAACACTGCAACCTTACAAAAGAGCAGGCGACGCTCTATGAAGCGGTTGTTAAAGATATGCTCAAGAAAATAGAGGAATCCGAGGGCATCGAACGAAAAGGTATGGTGCTGTCGGCTCTTGTGAGGCTGAAACAGATATGCAACCATCCGGCGCAATTCCTGGGGGACAGCTCAGCGCTTCCAGGACGTTCAGGAAAGTTAAACCGCATCACAGAGATGCTGGAAGAAGTGCTGGCTGAGGATGATGCCGCTCTTATCTTTACCCAGTTCGCAGAGATGGGTGGTATGCTTAAAACGCATTTCCAGAAGGTTTTTGGTCAGGAAGCGCTCTTCCTGCACGGCGGTGTGCCCCAGAAGCAGAGGGACCAGATGGTCATGCGTTTTTCAGAAAAGAAGGGACCCAGGATTTTTGTCCTCTCGCTCAAAGCAGGTGGTGTGGGTCTTAACCTGACCAGGGCAAGCCATGTTTTTCATTTCGATCGCTGGTGGAACCCTGCTGTTGAGAACCAGGCGACTGACCGCGCTTTCCGCATCGGGCAGACAAAGAACGTGCAGGTGCACAAGTTTCTCTGCGACGGGACTCTTGAGG
>JAHIFK010000100.1 GCA_018900975.1 Methanobacteriota archaeon | reverse complement strand
TTCAAGCCCCTTCCATTCTTACCCCGGACTCATAATTTCAGGTCTTGCATTGACAGGATGCGTGATGGGAAATAAAACTGAACGGGTTGTTCAATTGGGACAGGATAGTATGGTTGCCAGGGGAAAATATCGGCGCCGCGGGTTTAATATTTATAATGTGATAATATTTGACTATTTTTCAGCAAGTTTTTCGAGGATTTTTTCAAGGCGCTGGTTGTGGATATCTTGCTTTACTACGAATGTTTCAAGCGTTGTATTCATAGTATTAAGAGATTCTTTCATCTCCCCAAGGTCACCCTTCATCTCTCCAAGAGAACCTTTGATATCCCCAAGAGTAATTTTCATTTCGCCTGTGTCAGTTTTTATTCCATCGAGGTAATCTAAACCAATATCGAATTTTTTGCTAAATTCATAATACTCATCGGTAGCTACCCTGCTGAATATTGAAGGTAAATAAAGTTCTTCAAGAATTTCTTTTTTTTCAATACTTTCAATATCCGATCTGGCAAATTCTTTGATGCCATTTATAAAGGCATCAATTGATTTCTGAAGACCTTCACATGCAATCTTAACACTTCCATCAATATCATTAAAAACATAGCCTTTAATGTCCAATTTCCTTGCAGTGCCTTCAATGATACCACGATAACCAATATGCTGAACATTTCCTCTCAGTAAGATATTGTATCTTTTTATCTGGGTCTGCATAGTTAGACCATATGCTTTCTACTGTATTAAATTTGTGCTTTTTACCAGATATATCGATGAAGATTGTTGAACTCCGCCAGAGAGCGGCGCTCCTATGGGGTCTGGGGCTTGCCCCATCGCATTTTGTTGTTGAAAGCAAGAGGGAGGCTCATGCCAGAATGGACGGCTAAGATCCTGGATGATGGATCACTTGCGGTAAGGGATAAGGTTTACAGCATCCCTCACATCGCCATTTTACTCCTGAGAAAAATAAAAGGCAGCGCATACGAATATGAGGTCGTGCTGGTTGTGCTGTTGTTCCAGGCGGTTATTGCGCTGGGGGTGCTGTATTCTTTTTACAGGATGTGAGGCTTACGGCAGAAGCTTCCTGCATGGGATTGATAGGTTTTGGTTTACAATTCCAGGATTCAGTAGACTTCGGCTACGATCTTATCGCCTTCAAGCCATAAGTCCACATTCTCTTTCTTTCCCAGTGCCCGATCAATCTCCTCTGGTATCCCTATCACACGTCGACCTCCGCTTACTGTGACCTTCCGCTTGAATATAATTGCTGGTTTACGGAATTTATTTGTGATCTCCAAAGCTTTTTCACTTGAATCGGCATCAAGATATTCTTCCCCACACACCGAACAGCGTGAGCCAGTAAGACTGGTTATGACAATCTCTCGTCCATCGACTGTTGTGGTTAGGATGATATCTCTCGCTTCTTTTGTCTGTGCTCCACACTCTGTGCATTTAATTTCTATTTCGCTCATATATCTTCCTCTCGGATTACCGTTATAATTATCAATAGATTTTTTACTATGAATGCAACACGAATGTTTCTTCCGTCTTGATTCCATCCTCGCATTGTGTATCTTATATCCCCATACTCATCTGTCTCTTGTCGATACAATGAACCATATAGTAATACCAATTTGATGTCTGGATGTGAAATCCTTCTTTCAATCATCCTTTCGTTCGCATGTTTAGAAATAGTGTATTTTCGCAGTTCAAACAATTCCAATGCTCTATTCCGGATTTCTTCAAACTGCTCCATAATGTATATCTCTTATAACTCGCTTTATATTTAAAATTTGGGTTTTCCATTAATAATTACGCACTGTAATTATATGTGGTTTGTTTTTCAACGATGATAAAGGGATTGTCGGGTTCACTATCCACGGTGTCAAAGTGCTTGGTAAACGGGAAGAAATGGTAAAAGTCGTAAAAGAGCACGAAGTGGAGAGTATCTTGATCGCCATGCACAACGTACCGCCTCGAATAATGAGGGAAACCGTAGATTATGGTAGAAAAGCAGGAGTGAAAAAGATAAAGATCATCCCAAGTTTGCGGGAGATAATCTCCGGGAAAGTTACTCTTGCTGATATTAAAGAGGTCGAGCTGGAAGATCTCCTTGGCAGGGAACAGGTAGAGATCGATACAGAAGCCATTGGAAAATACCTGGATGGGAAAAACGTGCTTGTAAGCGGAGCAAGCGGTTCG
>JAHIFK010000099.1 GCA_018900975.1 Methanobacteriota archaeon | reverse complement strand
GGAATTGATAAAGAACAGTTGCTTTGTGATTTTCAACATCTGAAGGTTAATGGAGAGATATATGAACCTAAATCGGGTGAAATAAGATATGTATTTTGAGCACCATCAAACGTTAAATTGCCCCGATAGGGGCTTTCTTGACACCCCAACTCTAATAATACGCTAGCCGTCGAATCAGAAAATGTGCATTTCTTCATCCAAGAAAGCAAACATTCAAAATCTTTTTTATCTAAACAACACATTTCTTTCAAAATAGAAAACATGAATGTCATCAGAGAAAAACTTGAAGGAATGTGTATTGAATATAACAGTGGCACATTTTCTGAATTCAAATATAAAAATTACCATTGGATCGAATGGCGTGATCATGATGGTATCCGCCTAGAATGTGTCCAAAAGATAAAATAATAATTGCATATATAAATTGGGCGCACATCGTACAACAGCGCATATGCAGTTCGCTCCTTTCACTCGCTCACCCAAATACAGCGGTGCTTGAAAAAATTTTACCACCGCTATACTTTACATATGCGCAAACGTTATATGAAATGTTCGTGGAAGAGAAAAGTATGTCATGGGATAATGAATATAAAAATTTCGGAAATGTGTGGGGAGAGAGACCAAGCGAGTTGGCCATCACTGCAGTCAAATATCTACAAAAGAATAGATCGAACAACATGATTTTAAGCATATTGGACATCGGCTGTGGTTATGGTCGTGATGCATTCTACTTTTTAGACAATATTAGATGTAGGATTTTAGGGATAGATATATCCGAAAAAGCTATAGATATCGCCACAAATGCAGCCTTTAAGGCACAAAAAGAAGACGTGAAAATTCAATGCTGCAATTTCACAAAGCTGAAGGAAGGCAAATATGACATCGTTTTTATCTCCAACCTGTATCAACTATTGAAAAAGAATGAAAGAGAAGAACTAAGAAAGACGGTCATGAGAACACTAAAACCAAACGGACTACTATTTCTTGGAACACTTTCAGAAAGAGACCCCGAACATTACGGAAAAGGCACCCCTGTTCCCGGAGAATCCAATTCATTTCAGGAAAAAGTGTATCTTCATTTCTGCACAAAAAAAGAACTGGTTGAGGATTTTACTTTCCTAAACATTAAAGAGCTATACAAGCATGAATATTGTGAGCCTCGTGTCACAGGTGAAATTCACCATCATATTTCATGGATATTAATAGGAGAATATGTGGGCACTTCATATAACAGCGGATAAAAGGGAATCAAAAATTTCCCCAAATTCGCTTATCGGCGAACTTCTTTTATCCGCAAAACGTTAGCAGAAATTCGCCCGTCCCTTATGGGAGGAATAAAAAGAGGAGGTACATCATGAAGCGGCTGTTCATCATAGCAATATTGGTGGCTTGCACGTCACTTCTCGTGACAAACAAAGCCTTTGCTCAATTAACTATTTGATTTACCGATTCCATTGCTGCTAAATTTGCTTGCAGATGCACTCAAACAGGATGAATATTTTTCCAGTTTTTCAATTGAAGCAATATTCCTGACCACCTCGGCTAAACTCAAATCGTTCGACCACAGCGCTACTGACTTCTCGTCAAGCGAGCTAAAAAATATGATTTTAGAATCTGCGAACAGAAAAAACCCTCTCCCGGTAATTTTATGGGAAGATTCCCATATGATAAAATTATTGATAGCTGGATTAACTTCCTTTTCTGGAGATTTTTTATAAAAAGCAAGCACTTTGCACCCTCTTTCTTTTGCTTCCTGAATCATAATGCTTGTCTGTATAAGATCGCTATCATCAGGGTTTATCAGGAGGCAAAAAATCTCGTGGTACGATGAATTGATTATCTCTTTGAACTTCCTTAATACATTGGCATGCCCTCTGATACTCCAGATTTCGGACTTTCCAGCAACAGCATCTTCACTGTATAATGATTGCAATGAATCCTGTATCATTTTTGATGCATCCGTGAGATCCTGAGTTTGCCTTTTGAAGGCGAGTTCAGAGGCAAAAGAAGGCTCTATGGGTCTATACTTCTTCGGTCTCCCCTCTTTAACGCTTACCCATCCCTTCTCGACTAAAGAGATAAGTGTCGTATATATCTTGGAGTATGGAATCCCGGTCAGATTGCTTGCTTCTTTTGCAGACAGATGACCGTGTTCCACCAGTTTCGTATACGCTTTGCTTTCGTATTCCGTAAGACCCAGTTTTTCAAGCGCCTCAAGCATCCTCATATTTCACCTTTTTCCGGGTTTATTTGTTGGAAAATTAACTTATAGTTTGAATTATTACTACTTGAGGAGGTAAATAACTTTGGAAAAATCAATTATAATTGCAATTTTGGCGCTCGCCTTCATAATCGCTCCTGCCAGTGCTGAACTTGAGCTCGTTTTAGACAAACTCTCACCTCAGCCTGTTGAGCCGGGTCAGGATTTAGTGCTGTCCATCAGTCTCGTAAACGAATTCAGCGAAATAGATAACGTAAAACTCACGATTCTGCCTGATTCACCCATTATACTCAAAAATGAAAACGACCGCATCATCAATATTGGAAAGATGATCAAATTCGGTGCGGTAGTCGAAACATACTCATTGCATATCGATTCGCTTGCAGTTTCTGGTGCTTATGAAGTTGAATTCCAGGTACACTGGCTGAGCAACGACCAGCAGCGCGAGACAAACAAAACCTTCAATATCATTGTGCGCGGAGTACCGCAGCTTGCGATCTCTAATATAATAATCGAACCTGAAATTATAAGTCCTGGTGATAATTTTAATCTAAATTTTTCAGTCTCTAATAATGGAACTGGTATTGCGAGCGCCATACGGGTAACATCTTTAATAGAGAACTTGCCATTCATTTCAACTGGTACAAACACACGTGTAATAGGAAAATTATCTCCTGCATCCTCAAAAAAATTAGAATATCGCCTTTTAGCAAAAGATAATGCGGAACCGGCATCGTACTCGATACCTATTCGGCTGGATTATCAAAGTGAAGACGGCAGAAATTTTTCTTCCAGTGAAATTGTTGGTGTTAATGTGCTCGGAAAAGGCAGACTGAATATTGCAGGTATCAATACTGATCCAAGCAGAATCGAAAAAGGGAATTACCTCACATTAACAATAAGAATCGAAAACGCTGGTAATGGAAACGCAAAATCGGTTAAAGCAAATATAGATATTCCTTTCAGGGGAACAAAAACAGCATTCCTTGGCAAAATCGAGCCAGATAACGATGCGCCAGCCATCTTCAATTTGTACGCGGATGATGCAGGCGAATATAAGTATAATTTAACGATTCAGTATGAAGATGATCTTGGAACACATGAAACACGTGAAGAATTGATGATGACTGTTTCCCCAGGCGATAGAACATCAGTTTTTATTATAATATTGTTCATTGTAGCTGTCATAGGTGCCTGCTGGTTTTTCATAAGAAGAAAGTGATGCCAATGATGAATGCTATTTTGTTTTTAGCACTTAAAGATGTTTTTAAGGACAAAAAGACCTTTTTGTTGATCAGCATTGCCGTGGGGGCGGGTGTTGCAATTATGATTCCAATGCAGGGGTTGTTCGAGGGGGTAATCAGTAACCTGTATGAGACCACAATCGATGTTGCCACGGGGCATATTACCATACACCCGGAAGAAGATAAAAAATTCTTAGAAAATATAGACAGCGTTGAAGGCAAGCTCAAACTTTTACCTCAAATAAAAGGAGTCTCAGCAAGATTGACAGATCAGGCAATATTAACTAAAAAAGAAAAGATCATGCCCTCTCCTCTAATAGGGCTTACACCTTCAGATGAACGGGGAACCAGTAAAATATCCGAAAGAGTAGTCAATGGAAAGTTTCTAAGCGACACTGATAGGAAAGAAGTAGTTCTGGGAAGTGTACTTGCAGATGAACTTAAAGTAGATACCGGGGAGAGCGTAACCGTTACTTTTAGCAACGGTTTGAAAAAAGATTACCATGTGAAAGGAATCCTAAAAACAGGAATGGGAAGCCTTGACAGTGGTGCGTATCTTAATAAGAAAGAATTAGAAGAAAATTTAGATGCGAAAAACAAAGCTTCAGAAATAATCGTGCGCCTGGAAGACATACAGTTAGCTGAAAAATACAAAGTATTGATCATGCAGCAAGGGATTAACGGTAAAGTCAAGACATGGGAAGAAGAAGCAGTTTATGTTAAAAGGCTTAAGAGCAACTGGGTGTTCATTTCAAATATGTTCATTATTCTCAGTCTGGTTGCAGCTTCGGTCTCTGTGGGTGTTTTAATGTACACAAGGGTAGAGCATAAAATAAGGGAGATAGGGATACTGAAAGCAATAGGTGCGCGAAATTCTTTTGTGTTGAAAGTCATTCTCACAGAATCCTTGATTTTCGGGATTACAGGAGTTATACTGGGAAGCCTTATGGGATTGAGCATTACAAAATACTGGGAAGTCCATCCGATCATGCTGAGCACTGCTGAATCCAATGTAATCAGTGCTTCTTTTTCATTTTATCTCGTCCTGACACCTTCAATTATAATTTTGCTTGCAACACTGCTTGCCGGACTATACCCTGCATGGCGAGCTTCAAGGATAAACATAATCAAGGCGATATGGCATGGTTAATATAATTGAAACCAGGGATCTAAGTAAGACATATCTGATGGGAAAAGTTGAAGTTCCTGCGCTCAGAGGGGTGAATATAGCAGTAGAAAAAGGTGAATTCGTTGCGATAATGGGTTCTTCAGGCAGCGGAAAAAGCACACTCCTCAATATGATCGGGATGCTGGATACGCCGACATCAGGCAAGGTTATAATTGAGGGAGTTGATGTGTCAGAGATGGACGAGAACCAGCGTGCGGATTTCAGGCTTAACAAACTTGGATTTATATTTCAGTTCTTCAATCTATTTATGGAACTGACCGCATTGGAAAACGTTGCATTTCCGATCCTGATCGTAAAGAGAAAAGATTTTGAAGAAAGAGCAATGAGACTGCTTGACCTGGTCGGTCTTTCTGATAGGGCGAATCATAAACCGGCAGAACTTTCAGGAGGGCAGCAGCAGCGGGTGGCGATTGCAAGGGCTTTAGCCAACGAGCCTGCGCTGTTGCTTGCGGATGAGCCGACAGCCAATCTGGATACGAAGTCCTCTGAGCAGATAATAGAAATGTTAATGGAATTGAATAAATCCGGTCAAACCATAGTGATGGTGACGCACGAACCTGAGTTGGGGAAGCGAGCGGACAGGATAATCTGGTTAAAGGATGGGATGATCAAGAATGAATTTTGATTTACAATATAAAAAAAAGTGAATCATTTTATAAAGAGAGGAATTTGCATGGTACGTAATGCATTAATAACTGGTGGCACAGATGGTATTGGAAAAGCAAGCGCCAAAGAACTTGTCAAGCTCGGCTATAACGTCATAATTATTGGAAACACTGAAGAAAAAGGCAAAGCCGCAATAGATGAAATCAAGCAAGGCATGCCTGAAGGCCATATCCAGTTTTGGAGAGCCGACCTATCCCTTATTTCGGAGGTCTTGCGCGTTTCAAATGCAGCCAAAACGCAAGATAACAAGCGAAGGCTTTGAAAAGACCTTTGCGCTCTACTATCTTAGCCGCTTTGCCCTGATTCAATACTTGGACAGTGTCATCGGCATTAAAGGAGAAACCCGGATTATAGACTTCGCAACTCCGGGTCAAAATTACGGGGAAATCGACTTCTCAGACATTACGATGGAAAAGAATTATTCTGCCATGAATGCCCTTAAACGCGGTTCCTTTTGTAATGACTTAATGGCCGTTGAGTATTCAAAACGTGCTAGCAGTGGGCAGGTTACATTCATTCTCGTCTGGCCGGGAACTGTTCGTACGGGTGTTATAAATCCATATCCTCAGCCGCTCAAATCAATTCTTAAAATATACCTGTGGCTTTTTGGAACTTCGCCTGAAAAAATAGGCAAAATTTCTGCCTACTATGTAACAGACAAGTCTTTGGCGAACAACAGGTTGAAGATTTTTTATAGGAAGAAAGAAATCAAACTCGGGACGAGCAGGCTCGATTCAAATCTGGCGCAGAAACTTTGGGAGAAAAGCCTTCAGTTGATCCGTGAAGCTCAGACTAACTGAGCATCGCATTGAACCAATTACTCTTCCAGGTTTTATCTCGTACCAGCTACTGCACAATATTTTGCCTGTATATAAGTTGCCAATACTTTCTGAAACCTTAGCGGCCTGCTTAGCATATTTGTGCCAATGGCTATAGGTGCAAGCATAGGGGTATTGATACACTGGATAAATAATAATGTGATACATGCAGAAAATAAAAAGAAATCTTTTATTTAAGATTTGTACATCGACCCTTTCAATAGCTGCTTCCCCAGATAAGATGTCTTCAGCTTCACAGCGCTATTCCTGCACAGTTCATGGCAGCAGTAGCACTTGATGCACTTTGCCTGATCTATGTAAGGACGCGGCTCCAGAGCAATCGCTGAAGCAGGGCAGCTGTTGAAACATATTCTGCATTTTTTGCAATCATCTTCTGAAATCTCAACTCTGGAAAGGTTCTCCACGTTTTTAAACATAAACTTCATTAAAAATTCTGGTAATTTATACGGCAGATGTCTGGATTTTTTGAAATCGAGCATAACGTCATTGATTTTTTCTCCGGCAACCTCAATTCTATTAAGCTCTCCAACACCAAGCCCACGCTCGTTTGCAAAACGGGTCGTCAGAATATCTGTATGTGAAAACCCCATGACTTCAGAAGCTACAGCATCCAGAGCTGCACAATCTTGACTTGATATAATAACTTTTGACTCGATTGGTGTTCCGTTCGTTGCACCTTCTCCTTCCATGCCAACTATGCCGTCCATCACCGCAAGCCTTGGTTTCAGGGCAGAGTAAATATCTACAACAGCATGGCTCAGGCTCTCCTCGGTCGGTGCAAGTCTGTGTATCGCTGCCTTGCCAGAGCCCGGGATTACGCCGTAAAAATTTTTTACTGCGCCAGTATATTTAGTCAGCATATGAGTTTTCATTTTTGGTAAAGAAACAAGCACATCGCAATCGATTGCAGGTTTTGCAATATTGATAGTTGTTAAGACCCTGCCATCAACTTTTACAGGATAAGTGCCTGTTGATTCAAAGTTAATGAGTTTACCTCCAGCCTCTTGCGTGGCTTTTTTAATTCCTGACAATTCAAGCGACTGCGTAGTATAACCGTACGCTCCTGAACTATCCCCCACCCATGGAATCCCGCCAGCCTCTTTCACGATCTCAACCATCTCACTCACGACAGCAGGATGCGTGGTCGCTGCACGCTCAGGAGGAAAGCCAACTATAACGTTCACCTTGAGAAGCACAATATCTCCGGGTTTTATGAATTTTTCAGGTCCTCCTATCAGTTCAAGACTTCTGAGGATGGCACGTTTGACCATCGGGCACTCATAGTTTTCACATTTTACAATCGAAACTTTTGTCATTATTTCCTCCTACACTATTGATATTGGAACTATCCGCGTCATTCGAAAAGGTATTTCTCACCGTTTTCTAAAATATGAATTCTTTCTTTTAAACTGCCGTTATCAACCAGTTCAAGCAATACATCCTTCGGTTCATCTATGCCGTCATATGCTATCCTGAATGAGCCCCAATGGATAGGAATCATTTCTTTTGCTCCAAGCAGTGCCATCGCCTGAATGGCATCATCCGGGCTCATGTGATGGCTTTTCATAAACCAGCGGGGGCGATAGGCTCCAACAGGCAGCAGCGCCGCATCAATTTGAGAATAGTTTCCAATTTCTTTTAACCCGTCGAACAATCCAGTATCCCCGGCAAAATAAATTGTTTTCTCGCCCTGTATGATATAACTCAAAGCCTTAGGATAATCAGCAAAGGCGGAATTGCGAGATCCGCTGTGGTTTGCCGGAGCAGCGGTGATTTTGATGCCGTTTATCGCTGTTTTGTTCCAAATATTCATTTCCCGCACATCTGTAAAGCCCCAGTCGCGCAAGATATCTCCGTTTCCTTCTGAAATCAACACAGGCGTGTCTTTCGGAAGCTGCTCCATTGTCCACCTGTCCAGGTGATCGCGGTGTGCATGCGATATTAAAACAGCGCCAATTTTTGGCAGGTTTTCGAACTTTATGCCAGGTTCTCTTCCGCGGTGAACAATAACCGTCCAATTGTTGAAGTTCGGGTCGGTCAGGATGTTTGTCCCGTTGAGATGAATTAGTGCAGTGGAATGCCCGATGAATATTATTGAGTTCTCACCTTCCTTGAAAGCCGTCGCAGTGGAAGAGCCAGGGACCGACTGAGTTCTGGGAAAAGTGCTCAGCGTTACGAGCGCAAGTATTGAAAGCGTGCATATGAGTTTCTTTTTAAAGTTTGCCATAAATATGTAATTATAAATATAAAACAATGGCCAGTGCAGTGAAAAACTGTTACCCGTGAATGAATGAGGGTGCAAGGATGTTGTCGTATTTCTGCATCAAAACTCCTCCGATGACAGGAAGAAAAGTTAAAAGGGCAAAGATAATAAAAGATGTTTTCTTTTCCAGGGCGTTCTCTATCCCTAAAATCATGATAATGGCTGCAGACAGGGAAAGATACGCCAGCCATTTCCAACCACCTGGATCGTTTTTTTTATTGTTATTCTCTGTTTGTGTTTCCATAATTCAACCCCTATAGCACAAAATAGTAAAACACCAAAATCGTAACAATATACTGCAGGAAGTGGAACAGTGCAGGCGCAGCAACATTGTTATACCTCTGCATGAGCCAGCCGGAGACGATGCTCACTACCACGCCCATTATGAACCCGCTAAGCCCGACATTAAGATAATGATACACTCCGAATAGCAAGGCAGAAATCAAGACCGCTATCTTCCAATCCACGAATTGCTTTAGCCGTGTGAAGAAAAATCCCCTGTAGAACAATTCATTGGAAATTGCTGCCAGAAAAGTTATAAAAAACATTATCGGGAAAAGCTTTGAAAACGGTCCGGCAATGCTTCCGAAATATCCCTGCTTCAAGAGTTCAGCAACCGTTAGCGCACTGGCAGCAATGTATTTTGAGCTTGACGGAACATACATGATTAAAAAGTTGCGTATCACAGAATAAGCGACTGATACAACCAGCATCCCTGCCAACGCATCTCTAAGATTATTTTTTGTCAGCCCGATTCCTTTAAAGTCCTTATTCTTCACAGCATAGAAGAGTGGAAACGCCATCCAGACCAGTATTATTCCAAAAGCTCTTGCAGGGCTTTCAGTGACACCTGCAAGCAGAGGAACTGTAGCAATCCAGACCGCTATTCCGACGGCAAGCCACCAGCTCGCATGACTATCAGGCACTGGCACCGCTCCATTTTATGATTTTGTATGCCTCAAGCGCAATGCTAAGCAGTATGCCTGCAAAGCTAATAGTTAATACAGTACACCTCAACTCCCATTCAAAGGCAGGCCCTGCGTTCGCGTACCAGAATCCTGCAGCGATAAAAATTATTGTGCTGACAATCATCAGCCATGCAATCGCCCAGTCCGTCTTTAGCGGCCCTGCAAAATTGGATGCGAGAAGGGCGAGCCCGATATTCACGAGGCCAATCGCTATCGCATATGTTTTTATCAGGTCGTGCATGTACCTCTCAAAGGAATTCAGGTATTGCACAGGGTTTGCTTTGAAAGACTCGCTCACTTTCGGGGCAAGGTAAAGGAAGTCGAAGGCAAATCCTGCGATTATCAGGATAAGCCCGAAAATTGCGTGCAGCTTGAACGGAGTAAGTATCATAGTTTATCACAACGTGCTTTTGTCTCTTTACTCAATAATAGTAAAATGTTAGTATTTAAGTTTTACCATGCTACGAAACTTTTATTAAAGATAGTAACTATACCATACTATAATGACTGAAAGCAGTAAAAAAATAAGTCTGAATGCTAACGAGCTATTGGAGGTATTGGGTCCTCTTGAAAAGAAAATAATGCAGATAGTCTGGAAAAGAAAAGAGACCTCTACCCATGATGTCCTCGGGGAATTGAAAAAGAAGCGGGACATTGCCATGACAACGGTGAGCAGCACGCTTAACCGATTATACGATAAAAAATTATTAAAAAGAAGGACAGATAAAGGTTTAAGGGGTCTATGTTATTATTATTCCCCCCTTTTAAAAAAGGAAGAGTTTGATAGCCTGATCACATCCAGAGTAGTGGACAAACTTCTAAAGGATTTTAGAGAGCCTACTACTGCATACTTCATTGAAGAGCTTGCGAAAAGTGACCCTGAAAAATTACAGGAACTGCGGAAAAAGATCGATGAAGCACTGAAAGGCTATGAACCACAATAAGATAAGTTTTTATTATGATCTGGGAGCTTTTATACTCCTTGCATTACCTGTAAGCATGTATATTCTCAAATTATTCGGATATGAGCTGATGCCTTTTGGAATGCTATCTCTGGATAAGAAAATTCTGGCACTGGCAGGCGGGATTGTTTTAGGGATCCTATATTTTATGATAAAATATACCAGATTTCATAATATTACCAAAACCATTGCCAAAAGCCAGGATTTTCCAGAGGTATTTACAATCATAGAAAAGCTCTGCCGTGAAATGGAAATAGGTGTCCCGGAAGTTGGTTTTTTAGAGTCAAGCATTCCAAATGCCTTCGTATACAAGCATCGTAACAAACCAGTAGTTGTGCTCACGATTCCACTTATTGAGATTTTAGATGATAAAGAATTAGAAACGGTACTGGCACACGAACTTGCACATATTAAGAATAAAGACATGGAGCTACGCAAATACAGCTTATTATTGAGGTTTGCATTGTTCCTGAATCCTCTAATTCACCTGATAGAGCCTTTTGTTTCAAGGAGTCGAGAGTACCTGGCGGATGAAACTGCTGCATGGATGACTAACGCTCCAAAAAAACTTGCTTCGGCACTTCTTAAAATTGAAGAATATACGAGTTCTTATAAAGATCTAAGGTTTTCAACATCTGTACCGCCAGAGGTCTTCTTTTTTGAATGGGGTTTCTGCGCCCCTTACATCTTAAGCAGGTCCCCATCAACTGAGAAACGGGTTAAGCGGTTGATTTTTCTGAGTTCTCGAATGACCATCTGCTCATCTCCATAGTTTTACTGTGCCCCATTTTTAATGCTACGATTGTTATTCTGGTTTAAGATATTCTATGGATGCACAAAACACCCATAGTCACGAACCGGCTGGATTGGAAATCCGGGGCATCCCGGCGCGGATGCATGAGGGTTTTTATCGTTTTTTGTTTTTTGGGCTTTTATCGGCAAAAATGGGCACGAAAATAGTGAGAGTGGTAGCTTTCAGTATTTACAATCCTTAATAACGTGTGGGATATGAAATTCCATATGCTTGTGAAAATCAGCGAGTTTGGATTCTGAGTTCATACAATTATGAACTCTTTATGAAGTGAACATAACGGTTTGCGGGTATGCGAAGTGCAGAAGGCATTTGGGTGAGCGAATCGAACCGCAAACATGCTGTTGTGCGCTGTTGCCGATTTGTTAAAATGTATAGAGACATCCCTCGAATTTACTCCGCAATGTAGGTGCTTTTCCGAGCGACACCGACCACCCTGGATGAATTCACAACGCAGGAATTTTCCGATACCACTAAACCCGAGTCTGCTAATTCCATCGAAAGTTCTTCCCATGTGAACTGCGCTTCGGGTGGGTGCTGCGTCAGAAGACGCATAATGGGTTTCATTGTAAGAGAAGAAAGAAGCTCCATAAAGAAAAACCGTCCCCCAGGTTTGAGAACTCGCGCTATTTCACTGATAGCTACGG
>JAHIFK010000098.1 GCA_018900975.1 Methanobacteriota archaeon | reverse complement strand
TCAAGTATCCTGTGAATAACATCGTCAGGAATAACTCTGTCCCTGAATTGCCTGATACTACACCTTTTCCGGATAACTTCTGAAACGTCCATTTATTTCCGAGATTAGTTTGCTTCAGATGGGATTTAAACGTTGTGGTAAAATAACTCCATGATGGATTAAAAAGCATCAGCTATTGAACTCATGGAATTTCCATCTCCACCTGTTCCTTGACCTGCATGCTTTAATTCGATCATAGGGGTGTCTGTAGAATTATTACAACCTTGCAAAGGAGTTTCAATGAAATCAAAAAGAATTGGACGCTTGATAACTTTCAATCTGTTAAATCGAATATAAAGCTCTTCGATTGTTTTCATTTCCACACCATTCTTTAATAATCTAACTCTTTCTTCAGATGATTTTAGCATCAACCTCTCCTCTCCTTTAATCTCAGGTTGAATAATGATGATTTTATCATTGTACTTAATATCATTAATTTTTTATATACCCAACAACTAATATAAACAAACCCATAGTTTTTAGTGTTTGTTTCAGTTTTCATGATTTACGATGGTTTTCTTGGTTTTCAATGCATTTGCATCGAAACAAAAGCCAAGAAATCTAACAATTATTATAACCACGAACCAAAATCTAGTGAAAAAAATATGTAATTTTTTGAACATTATTAAATATTAAATTGCCCGGGGGGCTTTTCTCGGAAAAAATTAACGAGCGACTCCCTCTTTTAGTGAGGAAAGCCGCTGGATCCGTCTTAGCATGTTAGGATGGGTGCTGAACATTTCCATGAACTTGTCTGTCCCGCTGACCTTGATAGGTCTTGAGCGAAGCGCCATCAGTTCATTCTGGTCGATCGTTCCGCTTTTGTCCATGTCCAGCTGCGAGAGTTCCCGTATCTCATAACTTGCGCGGGATGGGTCGCTTGCGAAGAAAGCTTTCATGCCTTCAACCTGCTTAAGTGAATCCTTTGAGAACCGCGCGCTCCCGTACACGAGCTTGTACAGGGCAGATGCCATGTGGTGCGGGGAGCTCCCAAGATTGACCGCGCCCTCATCCGCATAATATTCCCGTATCCTTGAAACGTACAGAACCAGAAGGTTTGATATGAAATATATCACCATAGCCGCGATCCCGATAAGGACAGTGTTACCCCTATCCCTTCCGCCTGAGAACATGAAACTCCATGCTATGTACCAGCATATCATCGGAATAACGCTGATCATCGTTATCACGACCACATCCCTGTGCTTCAGGTGGGATATCTCATGCGCCATAACTGCCCTGAGTTCTTTTTCGTCAAGCAGGTTCATTATCCCTTCTGTGACGCAAACACGTCCATCACTTGCCCATCTGCCAAACGCGAAAGCATTTGGGATGTTGATTGCCGCGATGCCGATCCTTGGTTTGGGTATCTTTGCATTTCTGGCAAGTTCAGTTACCATCTTATGCAGCGCTGGAGCCTGCGCCTCGGTCACATATTTCACATGCATTGACCATTCTACCATTTTCGGCCCTATCATGTACTGGATGAACATCATCACAGATGCAAGGATGGCGTAAAAGTAAAAGGTTCCACCCATGCCGAGCATGTTCCCTGCAATTGCGAAAAGAGCATATAGTATACCGAACAGTAAAGTCATTACCAGGATCAATCTTAATCTAAGCCACATTTTTTATCACCTTTATTATTTTCTTTTTCATTCTTAATAAACATCTCAGATAAATACTTTATCGACCTTGCTGCGAGCTGATGTGAGAGCCTCACTCCCTGCTATCTCTTCAGCGAAGCGATCAGCCATCTTTTCAAGTTCCCCTCTCCCTGGTGAAGAGAACGTCATGATCGCAAGTTGCTTCAGGAATGGTGTCCGTCCGTTATTCCTGATGTGCCAGGCTTCGTGCGCAAGCACTGCCTTTAATTCATCATCGTTTAACAATTCAAGAAGCCCGAGCGACACAAATATTGATTTTCCTGCCGCAAAAGCCTTTGGGACAGCAGAATCATAATAATATACAGTTGCGTTTGCCAGCCTGCCAGTGAATTCCTGCATCCAGCCGATCACATTACCGATGGGTTTTGCATTGAGGCGCCTTATCATGAGCCTGTCGTAAAACCTGAGCGAACCAAAGATAACGGCTGTAGAAATGACTGCATATCCGGAATAAAGATAGATAGTCAGCATACCTTCGCATTTCATCAGGTAAAATGTAGAAATAATGGCGATAAACGCCGCAACTTGAGCAGATACGAACGTCAAAAGCCTGTGTTTTGGCATTCTGATCATGAAACTTGCTGCAAGAAGACCTATCGATATCACTATGAGCAGCGCCACTAATGGTGCAAGCTCAGATACCTTCAGGCAAAGACCAAAACAGTTTATTTCACCGAGGATATTCATTTTTTATCACTGTATTTTGAGAAGTTCTCGATCGCCACGCGACCGAAAGTATCCACAAGGCTGTCCATGATCTTTGTTGTTATTTCACTTGCAACCTCTTCCTCTGTATGGACCGGAGCATACACATAGCGCACCCTTCCGTTCACGGTATCCACCCTTCTGGCTGTATAGCCAGCCTTGACAAGTCGGTCAAGAGTGCCAGCTATACTTGTAAGAGGTATTTTTGTCTTTTCGGTCAATTCTGATGTCATCATCTCTCCTTCGACCCATAAGGTCCTCAGTATAGCCGCTTCTATAGGGCTGAAGAACTTGGTGAGGCCGTCGTTCGAAATGTTTATCTGATCCAGTTTAACCATGAGTTTACAATTGACGTAAAGAGTATTAAAGCTTGTGGGTGGGTTAAAAATATGGAACTTTACAAAGACTAGTTCAAAACATTCAGTTATATAAGGGCCCTACAAAGCCTCTATCTCAGGCTCGATGATGACAAGGGTCTTCATGGAGTTGGCAACAAGGCACCGCTTTTCTGCATGACCAAGGATCATCCTTATTTTTTCTTCGGTCTCGCGGGCTTTTATCCTGGGTCGTATGATGATTTTTGTGAATACCTTCATCTTATCAACAGTCTCAAGTATCCCTTCTGCATCTGATCCATACGAGATGAGTTCCACTCCCATGTTCTTTATCGTTCCAAGAAGCGTGGTCATGTAGCAAACGTTGGCAGATGAGACGAAAAGGTCTTCAGGGCTTATTATGCCATCATGCCCGCCGAACTCTGGAGGGGTAGCGACCTCTATTTCCTGGCTGCTTTCAATGAACCTGAGGTCTGCTTTTTTCTCTCCTTTCCATTTCAGTGAATTATGATATAACCATTTATCCTGTTCCATTTGATCACCCGCCGTTTAAATATAGAATAATAGAGATTGAGCGACGGGGGGTTTATAGTTTTCGATTTTATGGTGATCGTTTCAATTTGTGTTGTTGAATAAAAGTTGACTTGATAAGACACTATTGGTGTCCAACAAATCGTGACCTTTGACAGGATTTACAGGATCGACAGGATACGATTTTTGTTGCAAATCCTGTAAATCCTGTAAATCCTGTCGATCCTGTCAAAAACAATAATGATATAGCCACAGAGACGCTGAGGCACAGAGTTATTATTTCCCGGCACTCCCAAAATCATATTAATCCGCAGTATCAATTAGAACGCATGATACCCCTGCACTTTTATCATGCAGACCAGTGCGACCCTAAGAAGTGCTCTGGAAAGAAGCTTGCCAGGTTCAGGCTTGCAACGATGCATGACCGCATACGGACTCTTCCGCGCGAAGGACTCTTTCTTGACCCTTTTGCAGAGCAGGCGCTTTCGCCCGCTGATGATGCCAGCAGGGGGCTTGTTGTGCTTGACTGTTCGTGGGAGCATGTGGAACTGGTGTTCCCTGTGCTGCAAAGGCGAAGACTTACGCACCGCGCCCTGCCATTTCTTGTAGCTGGCAATGCCGTGAATTTCGGAAAGCCCTTCAAGCTCAGCACAGTTGAGGCTTTTGCGGCTGCTCTATATATACTGGGGGAAAAGGAGCAGGCTGCACTAATTCTTAATAAGTTCAAATGGGGGCATACCTTCCTTGAGCTTAATGCCGAGCCCCTGGAGAGGTATTCAACGGCTAAGGACAGTACAGAGGTCGTAGGGATACAGGGGGAGTATCTGGGATGAAAATACCATAAATTAAATAACACTGCAACCAATTAAGCCCTGAAACCATGCCTAAAGTAAAACTCACAGACACAACCCTTCGCGACGCCCACCAGTCCCTCATTGCAACCCGCATGCGAACGAGGGATATGTTACCTATAGTAGAGAAGATGGACGAAGTTGGTTTCTTCTCACTTGAAGTATGGGGCGGCGCCACATTCGATTCCTCAATACGCTACCTGAACGAAGACCCCTGGGACAGGCTTCGCGCTCTCAAAAAGACCATCAAGAAAACCCCGCTCCAGATGCTTCTTCGCGGCCAGAACCTGGTTGGCTACAGGCATTATTCAGATGATATCGTCGTGAAATTCGTGGAGCACGCCGCAGAAAGCGGTATTGACATCTTCAGGATATTCGATGCTGTTAACGATGTAAGGAACATGGAAGTATCCATAAAAACAGCAAAGCGAGTTGGCGCCCATGTTCAGGGGACTGTATGCTATACCATTAGTCCCGTCCATACCATCCCCCTATATGTCAAAATGGCAAAGGAGCTTGAGGAAATGGGATGCGACTCCCTGTGCATTAAGGACATGGCGGGTCTCATCTCGCCAAAGAACGCCTTTGACCTTGTCAAGGCCCTGAAAGAAGAGATATCTATACCTGTCGACCTTCACTCTCACTGTACGAGCGGAATGGCTCCAATGAGTTATCTTTTTGCATGCGAGGCTGGAGTTGATATCCTGGATACTGCATTTTCACCCTTTGCCTGGGGTACATCTCAACCTCCCACCGAGACCATGGTGGCAGCTCTCAAAGGAACTCCTTATGAAACCGGTCTTGATCTTGTCCTTCTCACGGAGATAAAAAAATACTTTGAGGACATCAAGGAAAAATACCGGGGCATCCTTGACCCCATATCCGAACGCATCGACACCAATGTATTGAAATACCAGATCCCAGGAGGTATGCTCTCAAATCTCGTATCACAATTAAAAGAGCAGAACGCGCTAGATAAATATGAAGCCGTGCTGGCTGAGATGCCAAAAGTGAGAGAAGAACTTGGCTATCCCCCGCTTGTGACGCCAACGAGCCAGATAGTGGGCACACAGGCAGTTCTTAACGTATTGATGGGTGAGCGCTACAAGGTCGTCCCGAAAGAAGTAAAGGATTATGTCAAAGGACTGTACGGGCGCACACCAGCTCCTATCAGCAATGAGATTATCAAGAAAATACTTGGTGAGGAAACACCTATAACAGTACGCCCGGCAGACCTGTTGCCGCCAGAGCTTGAAAGGGTCACGAAAGAGGCGCAAGATCTTGGTATCGTAAAGAAACCTGAAGATATTCTCACTTATGCGCTGTATCCTGCGATAGCCCCAAAATTCTTGCGGGGTGAAGCAAAGGAGGAAGCGCTTGAAGCCCCGAGAACAGGCAATGGAAAGGCTTCCCCGATGCCAACAGAGTTCAGGGTAGAAGTGGACGGGGACGAGTTCTATGTGAAGATCCTTTCCGCAGGCGGCGGTATGACTGTCAGTGCTGCATCCGGACAGGAACGTCCCAGGAATGTTGAGGGCTCAATTACTGCAAGCATGCAGGGCATGGTACTCAAGATAAAGGTCAAAAAGGGCGACAACGTTGCCAAAGGCGATGTTGTAATGGTGCTTGAAGCGATGAAAATGGAGAACAACATCCATGCACCCAATGGCGGCACAGTAAAGGACATATTCGTAAAAGAAGGGAGCACTGTGGCCGCAGGGGATGCGCTGCTTATCATAGGGTAAAATATGTTCAAGAAAGTATTGATCGCAAACCGCGGCGAGATCGCGATTAGAATAATGCGTGCATGCAGGGAGCTTGACATCAAAACAGTTGCTGTATATTCAGATGTTGATAAGCACGCTCTTTTTGCAAAATATGCAGATGAAGCATACCATATCGGTCCTGCGCCAGCCAGCCAGAGTTATCTGAACATGGACAAGATCCTTGATATTGCACATAAAACCGGCTCAGAAGGCATCCATCCAGGGTATGGTTTCCTTGCCGAGAACCCTGATTTTGCTGACAGGTGCAATAAGGAAGGAATAACGTTCATAGGTCCCACAGGCGATGCCATCAGGAGCATGGGGAGCAAGATCGAATCAAAAAAGACCATGAAAGCAG
>JAHIFK010000097.1 GCA_018900975.1 Methanobacteriota archaeon | reverse complement strand
GCCATATCATTGATTTTATTGTTTCTGTTGTTGATCCGAAGAAGAACGAATCGATCCTTGATCCTGCCTGCGGGACTGCGGGTTTCCTGATATCTTCTTTCAAGCATATCCTCAGCCAGAATACAAAGGAAAGAAAAGGGGACAGCCTTACAACGGATGAGCGCAAGAGGCTGATGAACAACCTTGTGGGATATGATATTTCTCCTGATATGGTGAGGCTATCGCTTGTGAATATGTATCTTCACGGCTTCCAGACCCCGAAGATTTACGAATACGATACGCTCACGAGCGAGGAGAAATGGAACGAAACATACGATGTGATCCTTGCAAATCCTCCTTTCATGACACCAAAAGGAGGCATCCGTCCACATAAGCGCTTTTCAGTGCAGGCAAACCGCAGCGAAGTCCTGTTCGTGGATTATATAATGGAGCATATTTCCACAAACGGCAGGGGTGGAGTGATCGTGCCTGAGGGCATCATCTTCCAGTCCGCGAATGCCTATAAGGCGCTTCGCAAGCTGCTTGTCGAGACGCATCTTTTCGCTGTCGTTTCCCTCCCATCGGGTGTTTTCCAGCCATACTCGGGCGTGAAAACAAGCATCCTGTTTATGGATCGGACTCTTGCAAAGCGTGCGCCTGATATCCTTTTCGTGAAGATCGAGAGCGACGGCTTTGACCTTGGCGCGCAGAGGCGCCCGAAAGTCAATAATGATCTTACGATGGCGCTTTCTGCGCTTTTGAAGTTCAGGAGGAGTTTGCATGAGGGGAAAGAGTGTGAGTTCAGCGAGGATGAGAAGAGGCTTGCTCATCAGGTGGCAAGGGAGAGGATTGCGGAGGGCGGGGATTACAATCTGTCGGGGGAAAGGTATAAAGAGGTGGCAGCGCGGGTGAAAGGAGGGTGGGAGATGGTGGAATTGGGGAAAATATTTAAGCTTTCAAATGGGAAATTTCTTCCAAGCAAAGATTTCAAACCTGGAAATTATTTTGTTTATGGGGGAAATGGAATTAATGGAAAGCATAATGAATATTATTTGGAACAACCTACATTAATAATTGGTAGAGTGGGAGAATATTGCGGCGCAGTTCATATTACGGAGCCAAAATCATGGGTAACTGATAACTCAATGCATGTTTCTGAGTATTTAATAGAAAGTGATCAAAAGTTTCTGTATTATGTTCTGAAAAATGTAGATTTAAATAAATATGCCAAAGTAGGTGGACAACCATCGATTTCTCAAACGACGATTTCTCAAATAAAAATCCCTCTCCCGCCACTGTCCGTTCAGCAGGAGATCGTGGCTGAGATAGAGGGCTACCAGAAGATCATTGATGGGGCGCGGCAGGTGGTGGAGAATTATGAGCCGAAGATAAAGGTGGAGGAGGGGTGGGAGGTGGTGGATTTTAACAATGTTTGCACTCTTGAGTATGGGGAAAGTTTGCCTGAAAAGGATAGAATAGCTGGAGAATATCCCGTGTTAGGATCGAATGGAATAACAGGATGGCATAAAGAATTTTTGATCGAAGGACATGCAATCATAGTTGGTAGAAAAGGATCCGCCGGTGAAGTTGTATTTTGTGATAAACCTTGTTTTCCAATTGATACAACATATTATGTCAAAGTAAATAAAAATATACATATAAATTTTAAATTTCTGTTTTTTATATTGAAAGGTCTAAGATTAACCGAACTAAAAGGTGGCGGCGCTGTTCCGGGATTAAATCGAAATGATGTGTATGCAACAAGAAAAATCCCCCTCCCGCCCCTTGATGTTCAAACTCAAATCGTTGCCCGAATCGAAGAGGAGCAGAAATTGGTCGATGCGAATAAGAAACTGATCGAACTTTTTGAAGGGAAGATTAAGGAGAAGATTGCGGAGGTGTGGGGTTAATAGATGGAAAAAACGATAAACGAAAATGCACTCTTTCTGTACAAGAAACTTGTGTAAAATGAAATTATTTGTGGAAATCTTCGGTATGAAAATAACTTTAAACTATGCAATCTATAAGTAATAAAATTGAAGGAGGATAAATCATGGTAAAAGTTGTAAGCACAATAAACCTAAAAGGTGGTGTCGGAAAGACTATGATGACTATCGCATTGGCTGAATTTTTGTCGATAGAGCATAAGAAGAAAGTTCTTTTAATTGATCTAGACCCGCAAACAAATGCTACTGTCTCGCTTATGGGCGAAACAGCATGGCTTACAAAAGATCAGAGGGGAGAGACACTTCTTCAGCTTTTCAAAGACAAGTTAGAAAAGACCTCAAAGTTTGATATTAAACGTGCCATTGTAAAGAAAGCTTCGAATATAGCTGGTGGAATTGGAACTCTTGATTTATTGCCGTCAAGTCTTGGATTAATAGACATTCAGGATTCTTTACCACTTATCCCAGCAGGTCGGTTCTATGTTACAAGTCCTGTAACCATCTTGAAAGAAGCAATTTCTCCGGTTTTGGATGATTACGATTTTGTGCTTGTAGATTGTCCACCAAACTTAGGTATCATCACTCTGAATGGAATTTTTATCTCGGACTATTATCTTATTCCATGTATTCCAGATATACTCTCAACATATGGTATTCCTCAAATACTTAGTAGAGTTGATAACTTCAAACGAGAGACAAAAATCGGTATATCACCTTTGGGTATCGTTATTTCGATGTACCGAGCACAAAGTAAACTCCATAACCTTAACTCCGCAATTTTTTAGGGAATATATCCCATCAGAGAGATTCTGAAAGCTACATTATTTATCAGAAACCTTATGTATGTTAAAAAGAAAATAGGAATAAAATTGTTTAAATCGTTATGCATCGAATTGCTACT
>JAHIFK010000096.1 GCA_018900975.1 Methanobacteriota archaeon | reverse complement strand
CGCATCGTACTCGTGGCAGGCCTTGCCAATCTCGGGAGCATGCTCGGCACTTTCGTGGCTATACCTTTATTAGTGGCTTACCTGGGCATCGATAATCCTCTCTATATCCTGAAGACAGCCCTGGACACAGGGATCAGCGCATTAATGAATATTCTCTAATATATTTGATGTCTTGATAAAGGTAATTTTCTGACAAAATCCAGGTGGTAATTATTTCCCGATCACAGTCCCCTTATGCTTCCCGCTCACAGCCTCCACGATGCTCTGCGGATCTTCCCCGTTCAGCACTATCGTCTTGATGTTGCTGCGCTCAATGATCTTTGCTGCGAGTAAGTCAACTGGTGAGTTCGCACCAGCTACCATCTCGGTCTTCATGACTATTTCGATAAGCTGATGCGGGGTCATTGAGTCAAATTTCTTTGCATCCCTGTTCTTTTTCGGGTCGCTCGTATACACGCCGTCTGTAGACGTGGCGTTGATGAGCAGTTCGGCGCCGATGTATTCTGCAAGCACTGCGGAAACCGCATCCGTGGTCTGCCCCGGCGTCACTCCGCCCATGACCACTATTTTACCTGTAAGGCTTGCGTTCTTTGCTTCCTTATAATCCCTGGGAGGCTCATAGTACGCATCGTCGCCCAGCGCGGCGATAAGAAGCCTGGCGTTCAGGCGCGTGAGCTCGATGCCGATCAGATCGCATGTCGCCTCGTCCGCGCCCAGATCCCTTGCCACCCCGATATAATCGCGCGCAGCTTTTCCGCCACCGGTCACGATGAATACAACATTCTTTTTTGAGATGTCCTTTAATGCAGCAGCATAATTCCTGAACTTTTCCGGGCTCAACGCGCGCGCAAGCACTGAGCCGCCTACCGAAACAACGATTTTCATGTCACTTACTTACGCGCTATGATAATATTATCTTTCTTATAGTCCCTGCATTAAAGTACAATGATCATAAGAAAGCAATATTGAGTACATTGAGCAATATCACAAGTAAGGCTCCTGGTATCCCGCCCAGAGCGCATACCAGAAGCGTCATGGTGGTATAAGGAATGCCAAGATTAAAAACAACATTGCCCACTGCAAGAAGGATCAGACCCATGATGGTATTCACGATCAGATATTTTGCAGTTTTCAGAACATAATATACTGCGATCACAGCAAGTACTGCCAGAACCAGGACTATTAATTCGTATGCCATGAAATATATGGGACGCTCCGTTTTATTAAACGTTTCGGTCGAATACCTTATAACGATTATCTTTTTATAAATGGCATCATAGTTAGTTAAAAAGACGGGGATTTGATCGGCTCTTTACAAATAATATTGATGCTGAGTAAGATTTAAATACCATAAAATCTTCATTGCCCTTCCCCCAGCGTGATAAGTATGCAGAAAGAGAACATAGTTCCAGAGTCAAGAGACAATGCTTTTAGAGACCTCATCATAAAAACGCCAGGCGGCAGGAATATCCCCACATGCATGCAATGCGGGATATGCGCGGGTTCATGCCCTGTCAACCATGAGATGGACTACACGCCCCGTGAGCTTGTACGCATGATCCAGCTCGGTCTCAAGAAGGAAGTGCTGAGCAGCAATACGATATGGATATGCACGACCTGTTTTTCATGTTCTGTTCGCTGCCCCAGGGGGATATATCCCACAGAGCTTATGGAGACGCTAAAGCCCATAGCCATGTCAGAAGGGATAAGGAACAGGAATGCAAAGTTCGACAACGTTTTCGCTGATGTGATCAAAAAGAACGGCAGGGCATCTGAATTTCTCCTTATTTCAAAATACAGCATTTCCGAGCCTGGAATGATAAAGCAGGCTCCCTTCGGTCTGGCTCTTTTTTCAAAAGGAAAACTCCCGTTGTCTATCGATAAAATGGAGGATGTGCGGGAACTGGACGCAATTTTCAAACTCGGGGAAAAATCAGTAGATAAAGAAGCAAAAGAAAGCACGGTGGCAAAAGAAAGTAAGGAAACGGCGCCGGAAAGATCCCCTAAAGAGAATGAAGGGCAGGAGGCAGAAAAATGAAGTATTCCTATTATCCCGGATGCGCTCAGCACGGCACTGCAGTTGATTACCGAATGTCAGTTGAGGCAGTATTCAGGCGTCTTGGCATAGAACTTGAAGAGATCAAGAACTGGAACTGCTGCGGCGCTCTCCATGTTGACGACATGACAACACGGGTCGCGCTGTCGGCAAGGACACTGGCCGCTGGAAAAGGTCTTGATGTCGCCACCCCGTGCAACCTCTGCTACTCGAACCTTATGCGTGCAAATACAGCACTTGAAGATACTTCTCTTAAAAACAGGGTCAATGGAGCGCTTGCATCGAAATACGACGGAGACGCGAAACCGAAGCATCTTCTTGAAGTGATAGTCAAAGACATGGGTTTGCCCAAACTGTCTGAACATGTAAAACATCAACTCAAGATAAAAGCAGTGCCATATTACGGCTGCCTGCTCACACGTCCTGAAAACAAATTTGACAGCCCTGAGAACCCGAAATCGCTGGATAACCTCATTTTGGCACTTGGAGCTGAACCTGTGAAGTATTATTACAAGACTAAATGCTGCGGCGGTCCGATACTGATAACGAATGAAGGCCTGGCTCTGGAACTTGCGAAAGACCTGCTTGTGATGGCAAAAGAAACAGGTGCTGACTGCATGGTAGTGACGTGCCCCATGTGTCACCTGCAGCTTGATGCAAAACAGAAAGCGGTGGAGGCAAAGTTCAACATAAAGATCGATATGCCGATCATCTATTTCACCCAGCTCATGGGTCTTGCCATGGGTATTGCTCCAAAGGAACTTGGACTTGATAAGCATCTTGTTCCGACTGATAAATTCATCGCGAAGGCAGGGAGGTAAAATGTCTGAGCCAAAAAAAACCGGTGTGTACCTGTGCAGGTGCGGGGGCAACATAAGCGATGCAGTGGACCTCCAGTCTGTTGCCGACAGCCTGAAAGGAGAGAACGTAGTTGTAAATATCCAGGACTACCTGTGCAGCAGCGCAGGGCAGGATAAAATAAAAAGCGATATCGAAAAGGGAAAAATTGACCGCGTGGTCATTGGTTCATGCTCTCCAAAACTGCATCTTGAGACCTTCAGGGGAATGGTGAAAGAAGCTGGGGTCAATCCTAATCTTCTTGAGATAACCAACATCAGGGAACAGGCAAGCTGGGTCCATGATAAAGATGGAAAGGACAGCGTAAACTCAAAGGTCAAAGGGTTGATAAAAGGTGCGGTCGCCCGTATGGATTCCATCGAGCCACTTGTGCCTCTTGAGAAAAAACTTGTTGACAGGACGCTTGTTGTTGGAGGCGGTATTGCAGGGATCACCACATCCCTCGAAATCGCTGATGAACATGAAGTGATACTGATAGAAAAACAGCCCTACCTTGGCGGGCATATGATAGGGCTTTCCAAGACCTTTCCAACTCTTGATTGCTCGCAGTGCATACTGACGCCGAAGATGGTGGCCGTACATAACCACCCGGGTATAATCATGCACACACAGACCGAGGTAGCTGACGTTTCAGGAAGTCCTGGGGATTACTCAATTACGCTAAAACACAGCCCGCGCTACGTTGACATAGAAAAATGCATCTCATGCGGCGCATGTACAAGGAAATGCCCCACAGGCGCCATATTCCTGCCCTTTGCGCAGGCAGTCCCGCAGGCGTACATGATAGACATGTCAAAATGCGATCATTGCGGCGCCTGCGTGAAAATCTGCCCCCGCGATGCAGTGAACCTTGAGGCAAAGGAAGAGACAAGTACGATCTCTGTGGGCGCTGTTGCGATAGCCACGGGTTTTGAGCCTATTGACCCCTCTTTTATCGAGGAGTATAATTATCCCTCCCCTAACATTCTCACGGCAGTTGAATTTGAGGATATGCTTTCCGCAAAGAGTAAAACTGGTATGCGACTGCAGAAAGCGGACGGGACTTTCCCGGACCGCGTGGCTTTCGTACTGTGCGCAGGGAGCAGGGACTTCACAGGAAAAGGAAGAAAGCACTGCTCAAAAGTCTGCTGTATCTACTCGCAAAAGCAGGCTCAGCTTGTGAAAAAGATGAAAGGTGACGCAGAAGCCTGGATATTTTATATTGACATGCGCTCTGCAGGGCGGCGTTTTGAGGAGTTCTATCACCACACGCAGGAAAAGGGCGTCAATTACGTGCGCGGGAAAGTGGCGGAGATCATCCCGAAGCAGGACGGCACTCTCACGGTGCAGTACGAGGACACCAACCTTGGAAGGAAAGGGCGCGAAATATTTGATATGGTAGTATTGTGCCCTGCGCTTATTCCTTCTTCCGGCACAAAAGAACTTGCTGATAAACTGGGAGTGCAGCTTGGAGATGACGGGTTCATCGAGGAGAAGCATGTCAAGCTCGACCCTGTGAATACGCTTAACCAGGCTGCATTCGCGGCTGGCTGCGTGCTTGGTCCGAAAGACATTCATGATTCAGTGACAGAGGGTATAAGCGCGGCTCACAAGGTCTCGCAGTTCCTCGGGAAAGGCATGATACTTATCCCACCTGAAAAACCCATGATACTTGAGTGCAACGGGTGCGGAGACTGTGTGAAAGCATGCCCATACAATGCCCTGGCACTTGAGGGGAGGAAAGCCGTGCTGTCGCTTCTGGCATGCACTGGATGCGGCATATGTGTCCCCGCATGCCCGATAAAAGGCATTGAGATCAGGAACTTCACGCGCAACCAGTTGAAGGCGCAGTTGAAAGCCATGCTGGCTGAGGCGCCGGGCGTTGTGGTGTTCATCGACCCTTATGCTTATGCGGCTGCCGATATTGCAGGTGTGAACAGGAAGCAGTATTCTTCGCTCGTTCGATTTGTAAGTTTGCCATCCATTCATATCCTGGATGCAGATGTCGTGAACGCTGCTTTTGAGTATGGCGCCACTGGAGTGATGCTTATCGAGGGTACGACTGATGAAAAACTCACATTGAGTTCAGATGAACTGTACAAGAGGCTTAAAAAGGATACGCGAAAACATAAGAAACCGCTGCGGTATTCTCACATAGAAACGGCGCAGTACGAGAAACTGACAGATCTACTTAACGTCTTTGCTTCGCAGGCTGGCGCAAAGGCAGAGAAGAGGAGCAGGAAAGAGAAAGAAGAGGGGACCCAGGAAGGAATTGCAGAGGCGACTTGATCCAAAAGATGGGGAGAGAAACAAAAAGTTTAAGGATATGTACCCCATTATAGTTCGTAAGGATACAAATGAAAAAAAAACAGCGGTTAATACTTGGAGTTTCTATAATAATTGTTTTATTAATAATCCT
>JAHIFK010000095.1 GCA_018900975.1 Methanobacteriota archaeon | reverse complement strand
GGCGCCATTGAGATAGAGATGGCGGCAAAAGCAGGCGCAGATATCGTTATCCTTCTTGGCAGCGCTGATGATTCCACAATTAAGGATGCAATTCGCGCCGCCCGGAAATATGGTGTGAAGCTGATGGCTGACCTCATATCAGCAGATGACCCTGCAAACAGGGCAGTTCAACTTGCGGATATGGGGATAGATTATATCAATATCCATTCTGGCATCGACCAGCAGATGACAGGAAATGACCCTGTAAAGCATCTCAAAAGTTTCAAGGTGAACGTACCTGTTGCTGCAGCAGGCGGGCTTGACGCAAAAAGCGCTGCGAAAGCTGTGGTGTCCGGCGCTCGAATCGTTATCGTTGGAGGGAACATTGTTCGCTCATCAAACGTAACAGCTGCGGCAAAGGCTATAAGGCGCAGCATCGACGTCCCAGGTATTACTGAGGAAAAAGAAACATCAATAGACGAACAGACCATCGAACTGCTAAAGCGCGTATCCACGCCAAACATCTCTGATGCTATGCACAGGAAAGGCGCAATGAAGAACATACATTCGATCTGCCCTGGCACAAAAGCCGTGGGCAGGGCTGTCACTGTAGCGACCTTTGAAGGCGACTGGGCAAAGACCGTTGAAGCAATTGATATAGCAAAAGAAGGGGATGTGATCGTAATTTATAACGGCAGCCCCCATGTTGCCCCGTGGGGCGAACTTGCGACGCTTTCATGCATCAACAGGAAGATAGCTGGCGTTGTCATCGATGGCGCGGTAAGGGACGTGGACGATATCAGGCGGCTAAATTTCCCGGTATTTGCAGTATCAATAGTCCCTAATGCAGGCGAACCCAAGGGATTCGGGGAGATAAACGCAGAGATAAAGTGCGGTGGAGAGACGGTTAAACCTGGAGATTATATCGTGGGAGATGATAACGGCGTCGTGGTAGTCCCGAAGGAAAGAGGATACGAGATAGCGCGCAGGGCGGTCGAAGTGGAGAAAAACGAAAGCAGGATACGCGATGAGATAATAAAGGGGAAAACACTGTCCCAGGTGCTGTCACTTGAGAAATGGGAAAAAAAGTAGCGAAAGGTTGAAGCTAATAAAACTCATTAAGACGCTTCGATAAAATACATATATAACTATCAACCATTATTAATTGGTACTATTAATAATTTATACTAAAATGAGGCTAATTATGGAACTCACACCCATCCAAAAAGAAATATTGACTTCGCTCATCAGTTTATACAGAGAGAAAAAACAGGCGATCAAAGGGGAAGACATTGCAGAGATCATTGACCGGAATCCTGGAACGGTCAGGAACCAGATGCAGTCGCTCAAAGCGCTGGGGCTGGTCGAGGGCGTACCAGGACCAAAAGGCGGATATAAAGCCACTGGTGAAACCTACCGAGCCTTGTGTCTCTTAGAGATGGAAAAGGAAACGCTAGTGCCAATAAAACGCAACGGTGATATCATTCTAAATGCAACTGCCGCGGAGATAAGTTTCACCACAGTCAGGCATCCAGACCTTTGCAACGCCACTGTGCATGTTATTGGTGATATTAAGAAGTTCGATATGGGTGACCTTATTACGATCGGGCCAACCCCTGTAAATAGAATGGTTATCCGGGGAGAGGTCATCGGGAGGGATGATACCCAGAATTCGATATTGTTCGTTATATTGGAAATGATATCCCTGCCTAAGAAATCCATTAAGGAGTATATCCAGAAAAATCCCATTACTATCCCTGCCACTGCAACGATACAGGAAGCTTCAAGGATACTGGTGGGTAGCCATATACACGGAGCGCCAGTTAAGGACAAGACAGCTATTGTTGGGATCGTGACGCTTACAGATATCGGAAAGACGCTTGCGGATGGCAAAACAAGCCTCAAGATAAAAGATATTATGACAAAGAAGATCATTTCCGTGGATGGCGAAATGCCTCTTTATGAAGTGATAAGGGTATTCAATAAAGAGAAAGTGGGACGGCTCCTTGTCAGGGTAGATGGGGAATTTGCAGGACTCATTTCAAAATCAGAT
>JAHIFK010000094.1 GCA_018900975.1 Methanobacteriota archaeon | reverse complement strand
TACACTGATGCAGGCGATCGCCCGCACTAACCGGGTGAACGAAGGGAAGAACAACGGTCTGATCGTGGATTATTGCGGCATTCTTAAGAACTTAAGAATTGCTCTTGCGACTTTTGCAGGTCATAAAGGGGATAATGGCGGCAGGACTCAACCAGGAGTTGATCCAGTAAAACCGGCTGATGAGGAACTGCTAATGGGTCTGAAAAAAGTTATCATCATGGTTCGGGCTTTCCTCGAAACACGCAAGCGCTTTGAGATAATGGCGCGTGAGGTCTTTAAGAAATTCAAAGCATGCATCAATATCAAAAGCGCCAGTAAATACAGGGATCAGTATGATGCCATAAATATTATCTACAACCGTCTTCAGATCGATAGGGAGCAGGCTGACATCACAGACATCATCAGACAACTTCATGCAGTCGTGGATGCTGCAATAGAAATCCCACAAAATCAAACAGCAGATCCAGATAACAAATTATATGATATCAGCAAGATCGATTTCGAACGACTGCGCCGGGAGTTTGAGAGATGTCCGAACAAGAACACGACTGTTGCGAACCTGAAAGATGCCATAGAGAAAAGACTGGACAGAATGATCCAGCAGAATCCGCTTCGCACTGATTTCCAGGAACACTACGAAAAGATCGTAGATGAATACAACAGTGAAAAAGACCGGGCAACGATTGAAAAAACATTCGAAGAACTGATGAGATTCGTTAAAGGTCTCGATTATGAAACCAGGCGCACAGTACGCGAAGGTCTTGATGAAGAAAATCTTGCGCTTTTCGACCTTCTGGTCAAACCCGGTCTTTCAAAGAAAGATATCGTCTTCGCGCATATTTTCAGGTTATACAATACCGCAAATCCTGAGGTTTATGAAGTTGCATAGGAGATTATGTTTGGAATGAGACATAAAATGTCATTGCATAGACCGTTAACAAATAGAATATAAGCATTAATTCATCACGCCAGGTATAGTATCTTCATTTTTTGGTTTTATGTATCCAATATAGGTTCTATAGATAGCAAGCAAGAAGCCAAAAGCAGCCGGGCCAATGATAATTCCCATCGGCCCGATCACGAAAAGGGGCGCAGTAAATGACAGCAGGGTAATTATCGGGTGTATATTTCCGAACTGGTTCATGAGCTTTGGTCTTATAACATTCCCTGGAATAGTATCAAGGAAAAGCCAGCCGAAAATCAAAAGGACAATGGCCCTGACCGGATCATTGACCAGAAAGTAATAGATTGCAGCCGGTATATAGAATGTCCCCGGTCCCAGGACCGGCAGGAGGGCCAGTATCGCAATAACAGAGCCCCACATTACAGGATATTGCACTCCAATAAGCATAAGACCAATAGCTCCGACAATCCCTGTTAATAATGAAACCAGGAGATAAACATTAAAGAGGCTGTTATAAATTTTGTCAAGATGGTCAATAAAACCTTTGATAACATCCGGTCTGTTCGTGGGAATAATTTCAATAAAGTTCTTCATGATGTTTTCACCGTCGATCAGTAGATAATAAACCAGGAATATTATAACAACAAATCCCATTGTAAAAAATGTCAGGTTAGATATAAAATCCGTTACAATTCCCTGGGCAAGTTTGATACTGAATAGTATCACATCTTCTGCGGAACTGGTAATCCTGTCTTTAATAGCGCTCTGTATCGATGCAGGGATATAATCATTCAGCAGGTTCATTCCTGAGTTGATGATCCCATTTGTATCTATTTGCCTGTTTTCTGTTAATACTGAAAGTTCATGGCTTAAGACGAAGATCATATTAAAGAAAATGGCAAAGAAAACGAGAACCACTAAAACAATGGAAATAGCTGCTGTAATCCGTGGGTTATTTATCCTGGTGATCTTTCGTATCTTTTTTTCCAGGGGAGATAGCACGTAAACGAAGAACAGGCTTAATATTATTATGTTTATGAAAGCCCATGAAAGATATCCAACCAAAAGGATGGAAGAGATAACCACAATTCCAAAAATTATAACAAATCGCTTTTGGTCTTCAGGTTCTTTCATGATGATTACTTATTTTTTTGATTTCAGGTGATTCAGACACATGCCCGCTAAATTTCCTGTCCGAGTTTAAGAACTGGAAAGAGGCGAGCTAATTCCTTAATGCCCCAACGTCATTTGCGCATCAGTGTACCCGTCTTTTCGCGCAACCACATTTATCGCCACTGCGCCTGAAGCTGTGAGCTGCATCGTAACCTGACCAGCGGTGTTCGTCATTCCATCTTCAGTGATACCGCCGCCTGACACACTTACGGTAGCCCCGCTTACAGGATTACTGCCGCTTTTCACCGTAAATGTCACAAACGTTGCTGCGCCGTTGGTGAGATTGGATGGAGATGCGCTCACGCTTATGGTCTGTTGTCCAACAGCAGCGAACGTGGTGGTGCCAACAGTGTATCCTTTTAGTGACGCCGTCGCTGTTATTGTGCCAGCCCCGGTCGAATTTACATGAATTATAGCGATTCCGTTCTGGTTCGTGACCGCGTTCCCGCTTGCAGCTCCGGTGAGCGTGACCGTAGAATCACTTATGAAGCTGTTTCCGCTTTTCACCGTAAATGTAACGAATGTAGGATTTCCTGCTGTTATTGATGATGGGGACGCAGAAACTGATAGCGACTGCGTGCCTGTAGATGTAATGGTGATATGCCCGCCGGCGAAACCAGTCTTGCTTGCCGATGCGGTTATTGTGCCTGTGGTATGCGGAGTTAATAAAATGATCGTCTTTCCATCCTGATTAGTGATGCCGTCACCGGTTGCGGCGCCGCTTATGCTAATCACTGCGTCAGCAATTGGTGAGCCGCCTGATGTTACAGTTAATGCCACATATACCGGAACATTGACCGTGAGACTGCTGTGAGTTGAATAAACGGTTAGAATTTGCTGGCTTACCGAGGTCACGACTGCTGAACCATCTGCATAACCATCCTTTCTTGCGGTTGCATAGATCTTTCCCGTGTTCGGAGCATTGATCTGTTTAATGACCTGGCCGCTGGGATCCGTGAGTCCTTCAAAAGCTATGCCATCGCCCGAAATATTTACGTAAATTCCAGAAACTGGTTTACCCATGCTCTTTACCGTGAAAGTAACGTATGTGGTAACTCCTGAGGTTATTGAGGATGGAATGGCGCTCACATCTAAACCTGGCGTAGCTTTGATAACAGAAGTTCCGTTCCTGTAACCTGATCTTGATGCTGTTACACCGATGCTGCCGTTTGTCGTTGCGTACACAGGAAGTTCAAGCATTCCATTCTCATCTGTTTTCCCATAGGAAACTGCAGCGCCTGAAAGCGTGATATTGACATTTCCAACGGCAGCGCCGTTACTGAATGTTATTAACTTTACAATTGTGCTCTTACCAACGCCTATATTGTCCGGAACGCTTAATATGTTCATTTGCCCTGATTCTGGCAGAATAGCGCCAATTAAGCCGTTAAAACCGGCCCCAAGTATAAGTCCACCGATCAGTGCAATAGAAATATAAACCTTTGTATTCCTGTCGTCATCGTATCCTCGCATAATTCCATCCTCCGATAAATTGATATTGTTATTGTAGCGCGTAGATATAAAGATTCCCAGCCAGAATTTGCTCAAGGCATCGGGCAGGGAATATAGTTATCAATTATTCCATTCGTATGTGTACGAACCAAAACGTTTATTATCCATTGCAACAATTATTTGTATAATAAAAAAAAATTGAATATCAAGAGGTGCCAAGGTGACCGAGAAAAAACCAATTCAAGTGAGGATATTCCCAAAACGATTGCTGCTGCCGGAAACTGCTGAAAAAGTCCTGAACGAAATTGACAGGGCAGATGGTATGATACGGATGATCATCAATGGGAAAAATCTGCCCAGAAAGGTAACAAGCGGTCCTGGAACGGGGGCCGATGTGAACCATCCTGACAGGAAGATAATCCATGTGGGGGACTGCGCACTGGAACTGCATATCATAGTTGGCGAGATTCTGGTCGAGGTAGAAGATGAGACTGCTGTTGAAAATGTCAGAAAAGCATGTGAACGGGCGCTCCCTTTCTCCTTTGAGTTCAAGCTGGGACATTTCATTAAAAGGAGACCGACCCTTACCGACTATGGAAAGTACGGGTTCAAAAGCAGGGAGGATGAAAGTGTCAACCTTGAGGATGAGCGCTTACTTGGTCTTATAGACCCGCATGCTAAAGCGGAAGGCAACCTGTGCGTTGTTGATACCGATAAAAAAAATGATCGTAGAAAAATAGAGTAACATTATTAATAATGACTCTCCGGTGCGGATAAAATCGATATATTTAAAACCAATCAAAATATCTACAGATGAATTACAGATTCAATAGATGAATTACAGATTCAATAATAGAAAAGATGGTGATGGAAACGATTAACTTACAGGCTTGCTATCAATGCGGTAAATGTACCTCAATTTGTCCCGAACGCAGGGTATTAAAAATATCGCCAAGAAGTTCGATTAACAACTACAATCTTTACAGGCAGGAATCAGATGATGTAAATACATGCCTGACCTGTGCGCTTTGCTATGAAATGTGCCCGCAGGAAGTAGATTATCCCGAGTTCGTCAAAGAAAAAAGACAGGGTAAAAAAGTTGAAATGCCGGTACATAAGG
>JAHIFK010000093.1 GCA_018900975.1 Methanobacteriota archaeon | reverse complement strand
TTAAAATGAAGCGCAAACGGAATGTCCCCTTTCTCTCAGGCAAGCTGGAAATCTGGGCGGCAGCTATTATTTATGCACTTGGTAGACTCAACTTTCTATTTGACAAGAGCTTTGAGCCATACGTTTCTGGGGACGATATCTGCGATTACTTTGGAACGTCAAGAAGCACAACATCTCAGAAAGCCAGGCTTATTCTGGACACATTTAAAATGACATATTACGATGATGAGTTCTCAACAACCCGTATGAGAGAAAGAAATCCGTTTTCAAAATTTGCGATGATGAGTGGATTTATCGTACCTATCGATGCGTTTATGGATGAGGACGATGAGCAGATTGAAGACGGAATGAAAAAAAAGTAGAAAAACAGCAAAAAGTCTTGTGTTATAGATTCAAATTGCCTTAATCAGAAATACTGGCGACAGCACTCCTAGTAATGGATTCTACCGGTAGAGCTATTGTGATATCTCTTAGGTTTTTTAGAGGAATCTTTTTTGATGCATCCAGGATCTCAATAGAGATTACTCTGCCGTCTTTAGTATAATCTACTATCATCCCATCAGCGATTTCCTTGCTTATGCTGTATTTCCCAGACTGGAATTTTATATTCATAGCATCCACTTCGGGATCATATGATATTTTCATTTTTCCTCCACATATCTTTCCGGGTGTGCATAATAAACCGTTATAACAACATATCTTTCTTTTTCGACTCTATATACTATTCTCAGGATTAGAATAAATAATGTCCATGAAATCCCATGTTTAAATATGCTGCATACTTTAATAATTTTCCATTTCAGTGTTGGAATGATTTAAAGGGGGGAGTTGGATTTCTAAGAGAATATATTTAAAAGTATTCACAATAATATAGATAGTTACTAATGACAAGGAGCAGCAAACTGGAAAAGAAGCCCATCGAGCAATACGACCACAAAGGCAAAGAGCGATGCAACAACCCTCCCGTCGGTCTCGTAACCCCTGAAACCGACAGCGAAGGCGGCAAAAAGACCTACGTCTACGACCCGCACCTTGACCCAGCGCTCGTCTGGGCGGGCAAGGCTGAACACACCTCTTTTGAAATCCCCACCGTCTCCCTGCACGTCCATGAACGCATAGATCCGCGCACAATCATCGAAGCAGTCCGAAAGCGCAACGGCGCGCAAAAGCAGATGTCGCTTTTCGAATACTCCGGGGAGAACCCGCCGCTTCGCGAAGCCATCGAGTTCTACAAGCACAGGCACAACTGGTCAAACCGCATGATAGCGGGCGATTCGCTTCTTGTGATGAACTCGCTGATCGAGAAGGAAGGAATGGCTGGCAAAGTGCAGATGATCTATATGGATCCGCCCTATGGCATCAAGTACGGCTCCAATTTCCAGCCTTTCGTGAACAAACGTGAGGTGAAGGACGGGAAGGACGAAGACCTGACGCAGGAGCCTGAGATGATCAAGGCTTTCAGGGATACATGGGAGCTTGGGATACATTCGTATCTGACCTATTTGAGGGACAGATTGCTGCTGGCGCGGGAGTTGTTGACTGAGAGTGGGAGCGTGTTCGTGCAGATTTCAGATGAAAACATCCACCTTGTGAGAAATTTATTGGATGAGATATTTGGGGTAAAGAATTTTGTCAATCAAATCTCATTTCTTACAACAAGTGGATTTGAATCAAACACTCTTTCACGAATAGGAGATTATATCATTTGGTATTGTAAAGATATTGAGAATGTCAAGTTCAAAAGACTATACGAGCCTTTAAATCTTAAAATTGGAGAAAGGGGCTACAACTGGATTCAGTTACCCAATGGTGAAAGGCGCGGATTAACTGCGAAAGAAAAAGAAAATATATCAATGATAACGTCTGGCTCGAAAATATATAAAGCTGGAAATATTAAATCACAAGGGAAAACAAAGTCACCACAAGATTTTGTATTTGAAGGCAAGACATATAATCCAGGTTCAAATCATCATTGGAAAACGAATGTTGATGGTCTTAAAAGATTGGCAGAAGTTAGAAGAATTCACACTGCTGCTAATAGTATTCAATATATTCGATATATGGATGATTTTCCTTTTAAGCAAATAACTAGTGTTTGGCTTGACACTGGGACAGGCAGCTTCTTGGAAGAAAAATCTTTTGTTGTACAAACAAGTCCCAAAGTCATCGCCCGCTGCCTCCTCATGACAACAGACCCCGGCGACCTCGTCCTCGATCCAACCTGCGGCTCTGGCACAACCGCATTTGTGGCAGAGCAGTGGGGACGGCGCTGGATAACATGCGATACCTCGCGCGTGGCTGTGGCGCTGGCGAAGCAGCGACTCATGACCGCGAGTTTTGATTATTATGAACTGGCGCATCCAGACGAGGGCGTAGGTTCGGGATTCAAATATAAGACCGTGCCGCACATCACACTCAAAAACATTGCCAACAACGAGCCGCCGGGGCAGGAGACGCTGTACGACCAGCCGTTCGTGGATAACGGAAAGGCGCGCGTAAGCGGACCCTTCACACTGGAGGCTGTTCCTGCGCCTGTTGTGAAGCCGCTCTCTGAGGTAAAGGAAGATATGCCAGCCGATGGTTCCGTGGCGCGCTCCGGCGAAACGCTGCGGCAGAGCGAGTGGCGCGCAGAGCTATTGAAATGCGGCATCAGGGGCAAGAACGGGCAGTACATCCATTTCTCGCGTGTTGAGCCGCTTGCAGGCACGCGGTGGCTGCATGCGGATGCAGAGACCATGCCGAATACACGGGGCGCAGATACGGTAAAAGAAGGCGCCGCATCTTATGCGCAGCGCGCCGTTATCTCATTCGGACATGAACATGCGCCGCTTGAGCAGCGGCAGGTTGCGCTTGCGATAGAGGAGGCGCAGACCCTCGTGCCGAAACCGAAGATCATCGTTTTTGCCTCTTTCCAGTTCGACCCCGAAGCAGCAAAGGACATAGATGAGACCAACTGGCCTGGCGTCACGCTGCTCAAGGTGCAGATGAACGTTGACCTGCTCACCGATGACCTCAAGAAAAAGCGCGCCAGCAACGAGAGCTTCTGGCTCATCGGTCAGCCGGATTTGAAAGTTGAGAAGGTGAAAGACAAGGATAAGGTCAAATACCGCGTTGAAGTGCTGGGCTTTGATTATTACAACACCAGGACAGGGGATATAGACTCAGGCGGGACAGAGAAGATAGCAATGTGGATGCTGGATACTGACTACGATGGCAGGAGCCTCTTCCCGCAACAGGTATTCTTCCCCATGTCGGGTGAGAAGGATGGATGGTCGAGGCTTGCAAAGAACCTGAAGGCTGAAGTGGATGAAGAATTAATTGAAGCTTATCGTGGCACGGTTTCATTACCTTTTGAAGCGGGGAAGAACAGGCGGATTGCCGTCAAGATAGTGGATGACAGAGGGATTGAGAGTTTGAAGATAGTAGAGGTGAAGTGATGCATATCAATTTATCACCGCAAAGGGCGCAAAGAACGCAAAGCGCAGCCATACCTGTTACCATGTATGAAAAGGCAGCCGCATCACGATTTAGAACACGGATGACACGGATTGCGCGGATTTTCACGGATCCGTGCGCATCCGCGTCGACTGTCACGCCAGTCGATTGCGTGCACACGTATGCCAGTGCGCTGGCATACGTGGACGTGTACTCCGCGCAATCTGTGTTCCATCATGGGGGCGCGCAATGATCAGCAATAAAATCCTTAACGAAGCCGTGCGCCGCCTTGTAG
>JAHIFK010000092.1 GCA_018900975.1 Methanobacteriota archaeon | reverse complement strand
GCGCATCCATAGAGAAGAAATTCAAGGTGGCGCCAGTGCAGGATAATGTGCTGATAACAGGGAAAAAGTTCGGGATAGAGAAAGGAATGCTAACGCCTGTTGAGATAATGAGGTGATGGAAATGGCAGAAAATAAAGCGATCGAAAAAGCAGCAGGTAAGGAAGTTGTAAAAACAGAGCCGTCTCCGCTTGTGAAAACCGGGATTATGAAGACTGATATTGCTAACATTTCAGAGAAGCCAAAACCTGCCCCTGAAGCCGCAGTTAAAGTGGCAAAACCAAAAGAAGCTGACCCGACAAAGGAGTTCGTGGACGGCATCATGGGAGAGATGGCTCTCAAGGGCGCTTCAAAAAAGAGGCTTATCAAGATGCTGGTTGAGCAGTATGGTATGGATAAGCAGAAGGTGATGTTCAGGCTGAAGAGGGCGCTGATAACCGAGAGGTATGCGGCACTGCATGCAGAGGCGGGGCATTAAATATTTTTAGTCTTACGTAGTGAAACCATAGGAAAATACTTCATATGGTATTTGCATTTAATCATTAACTTTCAATAAAAAAAATGGGTAATAAATATGGCAAAATTTTTGACTACAACAGGAGTATCTTTTCACCTCGAACAGTTAATAAATAAAGCAAATGAAAATTTAATATTGATAAGCCCTTTTCTAAGAATAAATGATAGAATCAAACAATTATTAGAAGATAAGAATAGATTGAAAATGGATATTAGGGTAATATATGGAAAGAATGAATTGCAACCAGAAGAAAACAATTGGCTAAAATCAATGCAATTTATTCGAACAAGCTTTTGTAAAGATTTGCACGCTAAATGTTATTTAAATGAAAAAGAAGCTATAATAACATCAATGAATTTATATGCATTTTCTGAAGTGAATAATAATGAAATGGGAATCTATATAGAAAAAGAAAAAGATGCGGAAATTTATAAAGATGTTTTAGAAGAAGCTAAAAGGCTCATCAGAATTAGTGATGAAATAAGGATTTCCGTAGAAAAAACTGATAAAACCAACAAAATCGAAAAAGAAAATTCGGTTAATTCAAAATCACAAAATAAGAGCAATGGAGGCTATTGCATTCGCTGCAGAGCTGATTTGAAACTAAACTCCGAACACCCACTTTGTTTCAACTGTTTCAAAGCATGGGAAAAGTATGGCAATCCTGAATATGAAGAAAAGTATTGCCATGCATGCGGAAAGGAAAGCACAACAACTATTGAAAAACCATTTTGTTATAATTGTTATAAGAAAACATGATGTTAAAATACTGATTGCATATCCCAAATTATTAAATTAATCTTGGAATAGTTATAACATCTATTTTTCCAGCCCGCCCTCTTCCTACAAACTCCAATGCGCCATCCCCCACATGTAACACGGCGCAGCAGGCTAACATTGCGCCGCTGAGTTCGTACGGGTTCGTTTTGAGTTCGCTGTTTTTTTATAAAAGATTGCTGCTGCGCTTTGCGTTCTTCGCGCTCTTTGCGGTGGTTTTTGATTACCGCATCGGCATCCCATTTATTCTATCAGAATACTTTCCCCCCGCTTACATGAGATATATATCCTATCCCGCCCAAATACCCCATCAGCATTTAAATACTATAAAATAAAATATAATGTAACAAGAGGCTATAAGAGGGATCAAAATGGAGATTGCGGATGCGATATTGGTGACCATTAAGGCAGCAGGTGACTGCATTTCCGGGCGTACTACGATTCAAAAATTGATTTACTTTGAGTCATTATTCAAACTGGTTGATGCAAACTACAGACCGCACTATTACGGTCCGTACAGTTCAGAAATCTCAAGTTCAATTCAAGAGCTTACTTACCTTGACTTTGTAAAAGAAGAAGTGGAAACCCGAGAAACAACTGGATTCACAGTTTCTAATGACTGGAAAAGATACTGCTATACAATTTCCAACGATGGCAATGAAATAATTGAACACATCAAGAAGGAACATCCGGAAGAATATAAGAAAATCATCAATTTGGTCAAAGTCTGTAAAGATACCGCTAATCTCGATGTGAATATATTATCCTGGGCAGCAAAGGTAAATTATATCCTGTCAAAACAGGGCACGTCTTTGACACCCGATGAGATAACAATAATAGCCGATTCATTTGGCTGGAAGTTATCCCAGCCTCAAATCGACAATGCAGTAGAACTTTTAAAGAAACTGGATCTGTGTCAGGCTGAGTAATGCTCGAATTTGAAAAATTTGTCAAGGATCCTCTTTACGGTTTCATCGGGCTCACTCATAAAGAACTGGAGCTTTTAGGCACACCTGTTGTTCAAAGACTTAGACGGATCAAGCAACTTGGAAATACTCATCTTGTCTATCCAAGTGCCTGCCATTCCAGATTTGAGCATACGCTTGGTGTCCTTCACATAGCAAACAGAATGGCAGAGAAATTAAGTTTAAGTGATAGTGAAATTGAAATTATTCGTTATGCAGCGTTGCTCCATGATATCGGGCATGGACCTTTATCCCACAACTTTGAAGCAATACTTGAAATTGTAAACCATAAAGAAATAAGTCATGAAAATATTACCCTGCGAATAATAAAGGAGGATAGCGATATAGACAGGATTTTGGGTGACATGAAAGACGAGGTTCTTTTCTTATTTAATGAAAAAAATGATACCGTTAATAGCAAAATCATTTCCGGGAACATCGATGCGGACAGATTGGATTATTTGAGAAGGGACTCCTACCACACAGGAGTTGCATATGGTATATTTGACCTTGAAAGGATTCTTCATACCATACAAAAAATAGTTGATGGTGACAGGTCGGAAATTGCAATTTTAAAAAAAGGGCAGGATGCCATTGAAAGTTATCGTCTCGCCCGATTTTTGATGCATACACAGGTATATTTCCATCATGTCAGAGCTATCACAGACAATATGCTTAATCGCGCGGTAGAGATTGCCATACGCGATAAAACCTTAAGTAAGGATTTTCTCAAATTCGATAATGATCATTTCTTAAGCAACTATCTATCATTAGATGATAGCAGACTTTTTATAAAAATTCTATCCAATAGCGAAAGTAACTCTTTCAAGTTAATAAATGATTTAGAAAATAGAACTCTATTGAAAAGGGGATATGAAATAGACCTTAGAAAATTAAATCCTATGAAAAGAAGGCGAATAATGCAATTAAAACCAAAAGATTTCAAAAAATTAGAAGGAAAATTAGCAGAAAAATGTAGTTGTGATAAAGATTTTATTATAATGCATCTCCAAAAAATAGAGAATACTTTGTATAAATCATCGTATGAATTCTTTAAATCAGGTGAAACTCCTATACTTATTTTGGACAATGACGGACCCCGTGAAATAGAAAAAGAATCCCCTATTTTTGGTTCACAGGATCCACTATTAAAGTTGTATATTTTCTGTCCCGAGGAAAATAAGGATCAAGTGAACGAATCTGTAGAAGATGTTTTGTTATGACATCAGTTCACGGAGTTTTTTAAATTTGCCGGATTGATAATCTTCCCTGCTTTCTTTAATCTGTTCGATAAGTTCGGAATTGGAACGAACTTCCAGCGTAGATTTCATAGATTCGTACTCATCTCTGGAAATAGTTACCCATTGTGCTTTATGCTCTCCGATCGCTCTAATTTCACTGCTCATTTAGTAGTATTATTGCCGCACACCATATTTAAACATCGTTTTTCAGGCATAAATCTCAAAAAACGCACTGAGTGCAGCTCTTAAACCTTCTCGACAATGTAGCTTCAGAGGTTCATCCTGTCTGAGAAGTACAATTTCCATTTCCCATCACCCCGGTTTCAACATTCCTTTTAACTCGGCTATATTAGTTTTAATCTGATCCTCCAACCCTTCTATTTTCTCCATTATAACCTCTGGCTTCTCATAGGCAACTTCTTTATATTCAATCTCCTTGTACTTTGAGATCGAAAGGTCATACCCATTCTCTTTAATTTCCCCAACAGGAACAAAGAAGCACTTGCCTTTCCTATCCAATGGGTTAGCTTCATACCGTTTTCTGAAATTATGAATAATATCAGGAATATCCCCTTTCCCATCAATAAAATTCCTCTTATCATCCAGCGAATAGCCATCCGCGTCCATATCATAGAACCAGACCTTCTCCGTCTTATCCCCTTTTATGAAAACAAGAACCGCAGTTGATACGCCTGCATAAGGCTTGAAAACCCCGGAAGGCATGGAAATTACAGCTTCAAGCTGGCATTTTTCAAGCAATAGCTGCCGTAGCTTCTTATGTGCATTTGAAGTCCCAAACAGCACTCCATCCGGCACTATGACGCCGCATTTTCCCCCTATCTGAAGCAGGTTCATCATCCTTTCAACAAAAAGAAGTTCAGTCTTAGTCGTTCCAACTGTCAGATGGTCATTTATATCGCTCTTGTCGATGCTTCCTTTAAAAGGCGGATTAGCAAGCACCACCGTATATTTGTTCTCTTCCGTGAATCCCTTGGACAGGGTGTCGGTCATTTCGATATTAGGAGTCGCTATGCCGTGCAGCACCATGTTCATAAGGGATATTCTTACCATCGTGGGCTCAAAGTCATATCCATAGAAAGAACTCCATAACAGCGTCCACGCGTTCTTATCTGATATTTTGTCGCCATACAGCCCGTAATATTTCCCTTCGTCGTCCTCCTGAACCATATCAGGGCTGGTGTGCTTCCTGATTATGTATTCATAGGCGTTAATAAGGAAACCTGCCGTGCCGCATGCAGGGTCGCAAATCCTGTCCCCGATGTCGGGATCAACAAGTTCTACGATCATCCCGATTATGTGCCTGGGCGTCCTGAACTGACCGTTCTTGCCTGCGCTCTTAAGCTCGGAGAGAAGGTATTCGTAGATGTCTCCCTGCGTGTCCCTGTTCTGCGCGGTTATGTTCAGGTCGTCAAGGATGGCAACAGCTTCCTGAAGGAGCGTGGGTTTGGGAATGATGAAAACCGCATCCTTCATGTGCTGTGAGAAGAGCGTCTTTTCCCCATCGTGTATGTTCTTGATGAAAGGGAATACAATGTCCCTTACATGAGTGAGCATTTTTTCTGCGGGATAGTGCTTCCAGCTCGACCACCTGCAATCTTCATGCCCCTCGAAAACAGATTTATATGGCTGCTTCTTCGCCTGCGCCTTTTTCTGCTCAGCCATGTCCATATCCTCAAGGCGCTTCATGAAGATCAGGTATGACATCTGCTCGATGGATGAGAGAGGGTTTGATAAGCCGCCGCTCCAGAATTTGTCCCAGAGGGCGTCTATTTTGGATTTTAATTCGGGGGCGAGTCTCATTTAATCAGTTTCCTTTGAAGACGTTTTTGACAGGATAACAGGATTAACGGGATACGATATAATGTTTTATCCTGTCAATCCAGTTATAGAATTAGTCCTTAATTTTTATATTTTAGAAATTTTTAACCGCAGATGAACGCAGATAAACGCAGATTAATTGAATCTAATATGTAGCGATGCTATTATTATAACAGAGTGTATACACTTTTATACTATAAAAACCTAATAACCTTTAATGAGAAAAGGCAACTACAGATTCAGGCGCCCTCGCTGCTGCGGCTCCATGATGGTCTCAGCCTATATCAGGCATGGGAAGGCAGCGCCGGGTATAGAAAAGGTGGGACTGTACTGCCCCCGGTGCAGGCGGTTTGAAATAGAAAGACCGATGCAGCCAGCCTTTACTGAATTTGTCAGGAAATTTCCAGTCATGAAGCATGTAGAACCTGCATTGAAGCCTTACATGAATAAAGTCAGAGGACTATATTTTCACGGAAGCAGAGCAAGAGGAGACCACAGGGAGGATTCGGATTATGACCTTGTTCTCATTACCCGTGATAAAATAGGTGATGAATTAAAAACCGGGCTGAAGGAACATAATATACAGGTAGAAGTTTTTACTTTAAGCCAGTTAAAAAAGCAGCTTGATCTGACTCCATCGTATCTGTTGACAGTTCTCAAGGAAAGCGTGCCTTTGATCGGCGCCGAATTGAGGGAAAAACTGGTTAGAAAGAAGATGAATGATGTCGCTCTTCAGGTTGAACTCAAGGATTGCATAAGACAGCTTGAATATCTTAAAAAGATGATGAAGAATGAACCGGATGATTTTATCAAAGCCCGTGTCATTCATTCCGCTATCCTGCGCCTGAGACAGGCATATTCGATAAAGCGGCTGTATTATAAAGATGTGCCTGAGCTTTCCATGGAATTCAGGGAATATTTTAATGATAATTTTGAGGATCTCTATGAGTTATACAGGGTTGTGAGAGACATGGTTCATGGCGAGGGATTGAATGAAGAAGAATTACCTGAAAAAGTGAGAACTCTGACAAAAAGCAAGCTTAATAAACTTGTCAATTCAGTGAATTCTTATGTCAAAGATGTTTACGAGAAAATTGTCGGGGATTATCTGAAAAAGCAGAGAACCCCTTAATCAGTTTCCTTTTTTCCTATCGATCTGCTTCTTCTTTTTTTCGATTTCATTTTCAAATTTCTGGATTTCATTTTTCCAGTATTCTTTCAGGTTTTCATTATTTGTTTGAGCGAGCTTCTCATCATGTATCTTATGCTGTTTTTCAAGACTTTTAATGCCCTTTTCCAGCTTCTTTTTCCTGCCCATCTTCTCAAATTTCCCCCCTGAACGCCTTCTGCATCAGGGCGCTGAACAAGTCCTCTATCTGCTGCTTTGATTGGTTCTGGGATTGGCGCATGGATTCGATTTTCTCAACGATGCGGGCGAATTTTTGCTGGAGGGGGAGGGGAGGAAGGATTATTTTTATTCCAGCCATTCGACCAAGCACTAAATCTTTATTGGCAATGCCTCTCGTATTTATTTTTGCTTGTACCTTACAATAATTTGAGTTTAAACAAGTTTCTAAGAAAATAGGATTAATAATCTCTTTAGAAAATTTCAATAAAGCCAAATGAACCCAAATACTAAATTCAAAATCTACATCCACTCTCTTAGCAAAACCTGTCGTTCCACCTTTCGAATATAAAACATCTCCTTTTTCTGGTTTACATCTCCTACAGAATTCCTTGTGGTCTTCATATGAAATATATCTTAAATCTGACATGTCAAAAAATCCGTTAATAATATTATGCACACTGATAAATGGGACACCGTCTTCAACATAATTAGGTGAAACATGCGGTCCATCTTTTATTGATATACAAACATCTCCAAGGGTTTTAATTTCCCACCCCTTCGGATTCCTCACAGGGCCCCCGAACATCTCCAGAAACACGCTCTGCAGCAGCCTGTCCGTAAGCTCATCCGCCTGCGCCCGCAGCTTCTTAGTCTCCTCGGCTTTTTCGAGGATTGACACGATGCGGCGCTGGGTTGGGAGAGGGGGGAGGGGGATTCTTGTATTGTCAAATAATGATTTGCTGACGTGTGGGATGGATGATCCATTGGTATGCTCATTAAGAGTCTGAAATTGCGTCTTTAGAAAAAAATGAGCGTAAGTTTTGAGTAGTCTTTCGTTAGGCATTACCGAAAAATAACATAGCAAATTTTATCATGTAAGCCATCATATATGGTGGCATGGATACTTACAAGCAATATACATGGTGGCTAAAAGCCCTCTCAGGAGCAGATGAAGTCCAAGCAAGACGTTTTGCCGGTGCAATAGCCCTTGAAATTGGTTGGGGTGGAATTTCAAAAGTGGAAGAACTAACTGGAATGTCCCATTCAACCATAAGTAAAGGAATAGAGGAACTCAAAACCTCAGAGAAACTTGAACCGCCAGAAAGGCTTCGTGCATCTGGCGGAGGAAGAAAAAAGGTAGAAGAAAAAGATCCTGGAATCCTTAATGATCTCGAAAGAATCATGGATGAAAACACTTCAGGTGACCCAATGAGTCTCTTAAAGTGGACAAATAAATCAACATATAAAATCGCAGATGAACTGAGAAAGCTGCAACATAAAATCGATCCAGATACAGTAGGGCGTCTTTTGAAAGAAAACGATTATTCACTTCAGGCAAATAAGAAAAATATCGAAGGTTCTTCAATACCAGAAAGAGATGCCCAGTTTAGATACATAAATGAACAGGCTAAAGAATTCATAAATCAAGGGTATCCTGTAATATCAGTTGATGCAAAAAAGAAAGAAAACGTAGGAGAATTCAAAAACCCGGGAAGAACCTGGACAAAAAAAGGTCAAGCCAAAGAAGTGAATGTGTATGATTTTCCTTCACTTGGAGTTGGAAGAGCGACACCATATGGGATTTATGATCTAAAGAGAAATGAAGGAATGGTAAATGTGGGAATGAGCTATGATACCTCCGAATTTGCCGTTGAAAGCATCAGGCAATGGTGGCTTATGTTTGGGATAAATAATTATCCAAATGCAAAAGGGTTGATGATATGTGCAGATGGTGGTGGGAGTAATGGAAGTCGCAATAAAGGCTGGAAATTTCATCTACAGGAACTGGTGAACCAAATTAAAGTACCGATAACAGTTTGCCATTATCCTCCTGGGACAAGCAAATGGAACAAGATAGAACATTGCATGTTCTCATTTATTACAATGAATTGGAAGGGGAAGCCGCTTGTTAGTTTTGAAACAATTATTAAACTTATCAGTGGGACAAAGACAAAAAAAGGTCTTACTGTGGCATCGCGATTGGATGAAAAGGAATATACCAAAGGAGTCAAAATATTGGATGAAGATATGAAAAAATTGCAGATAGAATACCATTCTTTACATCCGAAATGGAATTATTCCATTTCACCAAAAGGAGACTAATTCAGATAAGTTATTTAACGGTAATCCCTTAGGTTCGATTTTGACCATTGTTGAAGCTACAACCCCATTCAAACCCATGAAAATATCACCAGCATTTGATCCATCCCAGATTAGAATTATATCCTGTGCGCTGCATGAAATGCATTTTGAAAGTTCCTCTTTAGGAACAAAATTTTTGGAATTACCTGTTCGAAAGTATTCTGCCGTAAGATATTGTAAAGATCCTTGAGTTTCCTCATCAAGCAGAGCAACAGGCTTTCTACCTTTCTTATATGTAATAATATCCCCCAGCCTCTTCCATTCCCATCCCTCCGGCAGCGCGCGCCGCTCATGAGCATCCATTTATTGCTCCCCCCTTTGCGTTCTTCGCGCTCTTTGCGGTGCATGTTTTAATCTCACCGCAAAGCACGCAGAGGGCGCAAAGAGCGATTTTAAGGCGCGAATGAAAGAGGATACACGATTATTAAATCTACATTCATTTGTGTTCATCTGCGGCTCGTTGTTTTTCAAAACCTCAGGCAGAACATGCCGAAACTCAATCACCTGATTAACTCCTTTTCGATCTCTTTTTTGAACAAGTATCCATCCTTTTCTCGAAGCTCTCGAACTATTTGTGAAATCTCAATCTTATCAAGCCTTCCCTTCGTCTTCCCTGCAAGCAAAACGTCTGGAATATTATAAACTTTAAGCTCTTCTTCTCTCGCAGCAGTCTCAGCATCACGGTCTTCGATAAAGGCAATTTTACCTTTAGCAGAAGCAATTACACTGAGTTCGCCAGCACCAAGCCTTGGATACTTTTTCTGCAAATGCGAATAATCACAAGACTCCGATAACCCTATATTCCCCTGCTGTATTTCATCAACAAGTGGCTTAATTAAATATCTGCACTTACTTAATTCCTCATATACTTCTATGGTTATGTGAATTCTTCCAAGCCTTGAAATCAGGTTAATTCGGCTTATTTTCAAAAAAGCGCTGATGAAGCCTGTATCTGCTATAATATCTCTGCTAACTCTTTTGCCTTTGTCTTCAATTCCTTGAGCGATACCGGTCCCCTCCTTATACGAACTTTATTTTTGGCAAGAAGTTCTTTCATTTCTTCATATGATAAATCTGCAACTTCGCTTGCCTTCCCAAGACTAACTTTTCCCTCTTTATAGAGTTCAACGGCGATCTTAACTTTTAACTCTTTATTGGTATCAAAATACATTCTAAGTGCACTGTGCAGGATTTCGCTTTTATCATACCCAAGTTTCGTTGTTGCCTCAAGTGCATCAGTTTCATAGTCCAGCATGGTTCCCTCCTTTATGATAAATTGTGTCATTTCATCAGATTTTTCTTTGCTTCTACCAGCTTTATAACTCTTCGCCATAATAACCTCACTGTTTGGATCTTATCACTACGAACATAAAATTTTTTTCTCTTAAACCAGCATATATCTCCTTCTCTAATACGCCGCAGATGTTAATAAAATCATTCAATTCATTCTCTGTGAACATGGGCATGGGCGCATTAATACCAAAATTCGTGAATGGCGCTTCGAATAGCTCCGTATACTCAATATGTTTCTTCCTCGAAAAAACCGTCTGCACAGTCCTGATAAAATTAAGCTGGTCTGCGCTGTAATGCCTGCTATTCTCGATTATATAGGTATTGAAGGCATCCTTGATCCTCTCTTTGGGGTCGGGGAATTTATACAATCCCAGGATGTTCTTAATGAACTGCACCAGCGTCCCTTTATTCTGGCTGAAAACCTTCTGCAAAACGTCCTCAGTAATATACAATTCTGGATTGTTAAGCGTCAATTCAAGGTCGCGAAGGTCAGCCTCGGTCAGCGCCTCATCATTCTTAATTTTCATGATAGCAGGATGCTCATCAGCCAGCCTCTTTATCCTGTCCTCAACCTTCTCCTTATAGACCTTCACATACTCCTGCTTTGCATCAGGTCCGAACTCGATAAGTTTCCTTTGCTGTATCATGTCATCCATGTCAAGTACAATGGTTTTCCGGGGTTCAGGCGCCATGTATTTCATCAGTTTTGAAAGTTCCGATATCAGCATCTGCGAATCCTCAAAAGATACGTTCTCCCAGAACCTGTTCGAAAGCACTTTTTCTTTGAATGCGAGCTTTGGTTTGATAACATTCAGCTCTTCTGGCAGGCAGTCCACCATATCTCGTATCCATTTGATAAGAAAATAAAAACATCCCTTCCCGTCTGCGCTTTAATATCATTCGCATACTCCTCCGCCTGTTTTTGTGCTGTGAGAATCGGGTCTCGTGATGTTCGTTTTGCTTCAATGATGGCTATTGGCGCCCCAAATCTGTCAAGTTTCAAATAATCGACATACTTACTCTCCATGTCGTTTTTAAGCGTTTCTGAGACGGTTTTATAATTCTGTGCGCGAAAATCCGACTGCTTTGTCTTATCTACTTAAAACTTGTTTACAAATAAGTTTAACTAATTCAGACCTCTAATAAGAACT